>JALSKP010000808.1 GCA_026988815.1 Myxococcales bacterium
TAACGATGACCGCGTTCATGCTATTCCTGCCAGCAGGTGTCAATCTTTATTACTTCCTCAGCTTGCTGATCGGAGTGATTCAACAATATTTAATTAAAAAAAGTTTCGCAAAAAAGAAAGAAACGAAAACCACTTGAGATAAAATCATGGCAACAAAAAAAGAAGTTAAAAAGAAGACAACAACCGCAAAGAAAAAACCAGCAGTAAAAAAAGCGACAGCTAAGAAAAAGCCAGTCGTTAAAAAGAAGGCGGCTGTTAAGAAAACAACAACAAAAAAAGCAACGGCAAAAAAGGCTGCACCTAAAAAGGCTGCAACAAAGAAAGCGGCGGTAAAAAAGACGGTTAAGAAAGCGACAACAAAAAAAGCGGCCGTTAAAAAAACTGCTGTTAAGAAAACCGCTAAAAAACCGGCTGTTAAAAAAACGGTTGTTAAGAAAAAAACCGCAGTGAAGAAACCAGCGGTTAAAAAAACAACTGCAAAAAAAGCGACCAAGTCTGCTGATAAGCCAGCAAAAAAGGGTGTAAAAAAGACAACTAAACCTGTCGTAAAAAAGAAAACGACGAAGAAAGCTGAAAGTGCTGAAAAAGACGCGCCAAAGCCAAAAAGAGAAGACAAGCCTGTCGAGAAAAAGACCGAGACACCGACCCCTAAACTTCTTAAAGCAGGCGGTAAGTGGCTCGATCAAGTTTTCAAAAAAATGGAGCTCAAGGTAAAAACCAAAGGGGCTATCAAAGGCAATAATCTTTCATACGAGATTGAAGGCGAAGGTGCAGAGCAGCTCCTTTCTAAAGGGACTAGAACCGTTGATTCTATTACGACCATTATGAAATCTGCTCTTTTAGAGCGACACAGCCCTATTAGAATTGAAATCGACAAAGCGGGTCGTCGCGAAAAGCAAACCGGTCTTTTCTCAAAAATCGCCGAGCAGTTGGCCGCCTTCGCCGCTGGTGCAAACGACTCCATCACTGTTGCCGGATTTGATTCAACAGAGCGTAAAGCCATCCATCAAGTTCTCGAAGGCGACAAGCGCGTTAAGACCGACAGCGACGGCATGGGCGCTTTCCGTAAGCTTCGTCTTGAGCCTTCGCGAAGAAAGTGAGTTCCTTTGATACCATCGCCGCAATCGCGACGCCCGAAGGACGCGGCGGTGTGGGTATCATTCGTCTTAGCGGTCCAAAATCGTCCGCTATTTTGGACGCATTTATCCCTCAATCTGAGGGTTTTTCTTTTTCTTCCCACACCCTAAAACTTAAAAAATTATATGATGCCAAGGGCGACTTTTTAGATGAGGCCCTTGTTGTTTTGATGAAAGGTCCAAATAGCTACACGGGTGAGGATGTTGTCGAGTTTCAATGCCACGGCGGAACACTTGTACTTCGCGCGGTTTTGGACGCCTGCTTATCGCATGGCGCACGCACGGCAAACCCGGGAGAGTTCACCCAACGCGCGTTCATGAACGGGAAACTTGATCTCACCCAAGCAGAAGCTATTTCTGATTTGATCAACGCAAGCAGTAAACGTGCTTACCAAATGGCACTTTCCCATCTCGACGGCGCCCTTGGAAAAACGATTCTTCATTGTCGTGAGAAAATCGCTGAGGCGATGATGCTCGTCGAAGCGGCGATCGACTTTAGTCACGAAGAGCACGTCTATCAGATCGAAAGAGACGAGGTCGCCAAACGCATCCACGCTGTCCTGGAAATACTCATTCCCTTAAGGGATGGGTTTGATCATGGAAGACGACGCAGAGAAGGGATTTCGGTCGCGATTCTTGGACCGCCCAACGCCGGAAAATCAACGCTCTTTAACGCGCTTCTCGAAGAAGAACGCGCCATCGTGACGGAAATCGCGGGAACGACACGGGACTATTTGCGAGAAAGCTTACTTATCGACGGCGTTCTCATCAACATCATCGATACCGCTGGTTTGCGGGAAACCGAAGATAGAGTTGAGGCCATCGGCGTGAAAAGAAGCGTCGAAATATCTACTTCCGCCGATGTTATTTTATGGTTGGTTGACGCGTCCAACCCGACCTTTTCGTCGGTTGGAATGCAGATGCAGAGTCTACTGAAAAACGTAGCTTCGGCGGCCATCATCGTGAATAAAATTGATCTGGCTCCCGATTTTTCAATGCAATCCTCTTTTGAAATCTTAAAGACCAATCTTCTCACCCAATCTGGCTTGGAGGAAGTCAAAGCACTCCTGAAAAAATTCTCGACCGAGCTCACCGAGGGTGAAGGTCTTCTCATCAGTCGGACTCGCCATCTAGAAGCGGTTATCGCCTCTATCCAATCTTGTGAGATGGCCAAAACCTCGGTCGAGCAAAAGGAAGATAACGAGATCGTGGCCCTTGATTTGCGAGAGGCGCTTGATGCCCTTGGGAAGATCGTCGGTCATGTAAGCGCCGATGATATCCTAAATCGGATCTTTTCTGATTTTTGTGTAGGAAAATAAGGTCCGGTTAGATGACCAATCTTACTCCACCGAGTTCTTCGATGCGGTATGGAAAACGATCTCCGGGTGATCCGATAAACATGAAATTGACCGGGATACCCCATCGCTTGGAGAGTTCTCGGATCAAGTCAGGTGTAAATTCGGCATGTTCAACAACAAATTCAATATCGATATCAGGGTATTCCTTATCCAAAAATTCGATCTCTTGAGATAAGTTTTCCGGCTCCACCTGCCCTTCTGTTAGCGCCAAAACAATTTTGAGATTCTTTGTATGCTCATTCTTCGTGATGTAGAGCATCACTTTGTTTAGCGTCGCAATATTGTCTCCTTTTGTGAAGAAGACGAATTCTTGAGCATTGATTTTGTCGATAATCTTGTGGATATTTTCGTCTAATTTGGTCACAAATTTCCGAATAGGATCGAAAACGCCATCAATAGCTGACAATAGAAGCACCAGAAGAAGCGTACGATTGAGCATGATTGCAATGAAGAGAATGGACGGAATAAAATAGGTCAAAAAGACGGAGAGGTTACTCGGAAGATTGTCTTTGGGCGTCATAATGACGTTGCCAGTAAGGGCGATTAAAACAGCCGAAATCGCGATGAATAAGGAAATATATCCAGCGCGCTCAGGTCTAGGAAGTTTTGCGCGCCGTACTTTCAAAAGGATGTTACCGATTCCAAACAACGACATTACCGCTAAAAACGAAATGGTATAAACGCCAGCAAGGAGTTTCACATTCCCGTTGGTGATAAGCAGAACGGAAACAGAAAGGATAAAAAACATAATGATAATTCGGTAAGAACTACCTTTGCTGTTTTTCTTCAAAAAATACTGAGGAAGAATGCGATCCAAGGTCATACGTTCTAGTAATCCTGAAACGCCGACAAAGCTCGTCAAAACGGCACCGCTAAGAACCAGGAACGCGTCTATGGATATCATTCCCGCGATCCACTTTCCACCTACGTGCTCTCCCATCTGTATCAACAAGGTGTTTTGGTAAGCATCGCTTTGAAGGACCGGGAGGGCAAACAAAGCCAATGCGAAGATAGCCATCAAGGGGTTGATAACACTTACGATGGTCCACATGTTGCGCAGTGTCTTCGGAAAGACGCCCTCGGCTTGTTCTTCAACAAAATTAGCCGAGCTTTCAAATCCAGAAACCCCTAGCATGGACGCCGCAAAGCCGAGGAAAATCGCATTTATGATGCTGCCGCCCTCAACGGGGAGGTGCCAATTGGCAAGGAAGGTTGAAAAGCCATCATTTGTCAGGAGATAGTATCCGATAAACCCACTAAGAATAACGAGAGATGCCAAATGGAAAACGAAAATTCCCACAGCTGCAATGGCTGACTCCGAAATTCCGCGGATGACCAGAATTGCGAACGCTGCAAGCAAACCAATCGTGGCAAGGATAATGGGGTTGATCGTGTAATTACCCACATCGATTGGATGGACGGGGATAAGATGGTGCAAATAATGAATGGCTTCATTGGCCGAAATAACCGCCGTTGCCATATAGGAAAGCAAGGTCAAGGTCGCTGCAATGGACGCCAAAGACTTACTCGTCGTGTTGAGAAGAGCGTTATAGGCGCCACCATTGAGAGGCAATGCGCCGACGACTTCACCGTAGATACGCCGAAAAAGAAAAAGGACGAAAGCGACAATGCCTAAGGTCACCCACGCATATTGTCCGGCGAAGGCAATTGCCAGGGCGGATACGTAAAGTACGGATGAGCTAATGTCGTTTCCGCAGATGGCGGTCGCTTCCAATTCGCTAAGTTTTTTATGTTCTTGAGGTTTTTCTTGCATAATTTAATCAGTGTGCAAATTCTTTAAGGGTATATTGCATTCTATATAAGACATCCATCCTAATGAGTCACGTATGATTATGCTAAGATTTGCGCCACTTTTCGCGTTTAGTTCGCAAAAATGCAGACAAAGAACACTTAAAAAACACCCTCCTGGCCGAGAAAATGTAGAAGTGATAATTAAAAGATTCCTTTTTTCGGAACCCATATGCGTTATCTTCATTCGATGGTGAGAGTCAAAGACTTAGACGCCTCTCTCTTTTTTTATTGCGAACTATTGGGACTTAAAGAATACCGCAGGCACGATAGTGAAGTGGGCCGCTTTACCCTTGTATACCTAGGACCAGAAGGCTGCGAGGAACCGCCGATTGAGTTGACCTACAACTGGCCTGCTTCAGGCGATGCCAGCGAGGACTATGGGAACGCCCGAAATTTTGGGCATCTGGCCTTTGGGGTCGATGATATTTATGCCCTTTGCGAGACCTTTCAAAAGGCCGGCGTGGTTATCAATCGGCCACCGCGCGATGGTCGAATGGCCTTCATTCTTTCACCCGATAATATTTCCATTGAGCTCCTGCAAAATGGGGCTGCGCTTGAGATTGTCGAGCCTTGGAAGTCCATGAAAAATATAGGGAGTTGGTAATGGATACTTGGACAAAAATTTCTGCTCTGGCCGAGAGTCTAGATAAAGCCTTTTCCGATCAGCGACAGGAATTGGAAGACGCTGCCGATTTTTTTGAGGCCGACATTACAGGTCTGCACTCTCTTTACCCTCGGGATTATTTAGATCTCTACGGATACCGCCTTTTTCCACCAGGACATGAACTTCTTCAATGGATGGACAACGTTCCCGGTTGGCAAAAATCCTGGTTTCCACTGTCCTCCAATTACCATCTTTTTGTGTTCTTTTTGGATCGCAAAAGCGGTCAGGTAAAGCGCGTGTTTTTGGACAGCCAACGCGACGCCGATGGAGAATTTACGGATAGTGAAGAGGTTTATCCAGATCTTGAATCCTTTCTAAAAATCGTTTTGTCGAATTTCCGTTGGATCCAAAAATCATCCTTTTCGGTTTCCGTGGAAGGATTTTTTAAGGAAGAAGTGGCGACCCTTCTTCCTTCAATCGTCTCAAAAATCAAAGCCGAAGGGGAGGGCGTTCAAGGGCCGCTTATTCTTCCTTTTTTCGAAGGCACGCTCGGCGAATATAACGATCTCGCGGTGATTAAACCTTTGGGTTAAATAGGAGTTGATTTTTACGGATTTAGGAAAGAGAAAAAAATGAAATACATCGAAAAATACCTCACGATTAGAACCCCAAAATATTACTCATTGCAGATTTCGAAATTAAACGACGCACAAAAAGAAGACCTTGAAAGACTTCTCGAGAAACTCGAAAAGTCAGGTTCACGCGATCCACTCAGTTGGGCACTAAGTGAGGTCCAAGAAAACATCCCTCAATTTGCTAGGTTCTCCATGTTGAAGGGACTGGTCGAAATCGTAGACGACGTCGAGGGTAACATTGGATTGTCCGATGACGTCGATGAGGATTATCGTGAAGATATATTTGAGATCCAAAAGAGACTCATCAAGGCGATAAGTGAAGAAGAACTCAATGCTTTTTTAAAATCCTATACCAAAGGCGTCATGTATCAGGTTGCCAATTTGATAGATGAGGGAAACGCGGGGGCGGACAACCAACCCGGTTGGGTACTTAGCGAGATAAATAATGATGGTGATTTGACGGGGAGGTTTATCAATGGACTTCATGAATCGTTGAGCGAATTTGAGAACGAACTAGACCCCGAGCCCGATGATGGCAACGATCTATAAATTCAAATGGCTCGCCAGTGAAATATTATTATCGGCTGGGAAGCGCTGGCGTGGCAGCCCCTTTTAAATCTTTGATCGCGCCCATAAAAAATAAGGTGCCCTCCTCCTTGTCTTCAAGCATAAAAAAGAAGGGTTTATCAATCTTAAGGTTAAACTTTCGCTTAAACATTTCCGGTCTTAGATCCACAGAAAAAGAAAAATCATTTTGGTGAAGGATGGCGTCGACCTTGAGCGCCTCATAGGACAGGGCCGAAAAATCAGCCTTATCTGAGAACGCCTTTTTAATCCCCATCGCATGAAAAAGGGGAACAACATTGCCTTGGGTATGAACTTTAAAACCCTCCATACTCAGATTTACTTCCTTGCTTTTTAGTTGGATTTTTACGCTTCGAACGAAGGCGGCGTTTAAGGTCTTTTCTTCGAAATTCTGAAAATCCTTAGGCATAAGGATGAACAATACTTTTCCGTCTGATTCCAGTTCTATCGCGATGACACCATCGACTTTTGCATAGGCGATACGCGGTGTTTGGCGTTTCATGAATCCTTTATCGTTGGCCAATCCACGATAATTGGTGTAAGCGCCGTGATAGTAAAGGCTGCTTGAGAAGACCAATTGCGCGTGTTGAGCCAAAGTTTTGGGCGCAAGAAGGGGCTCCGTGTCTCCTATTCCACCAAAGCTATTAATCGATGCATGTGCTTTTTCGGGATCTGAAAAAGGCGTGGCGTGAATGGATTCATGAAGAAAGTCTCCCAAAATTTTTCGTGCGCGCAATTTGAGTTGTAGCTCTTGGGGGACAAAAATATTAATATTATCCAGAAGCGCTTTTCTTTTCGTCCAGCTGAATTTACGGCCGCCGAAGTAGGCGTAAAATGCATCCTCATCGCTGAAATCAAAGTGCATCACGTTTTCGATTTCCTTTTTGCTTTCTCCCTCGGCTCCTGCGTGCATGAGCGCCATATTCTTTGCCAAAGTGATGGGAGAGAAAATAAAATTACTTTTTTCAGACTGCGAAAGATGCTTAAAGAAGGTCATTGAGAAGTCGAGATTTCGAGCCGTGAAGGGCGCGGATGCATCTCTACTTAAAACCGTTTTTTTAGGAAGAGGGTGATCTTTTGGAATCGTGGTGATCTCGGGCCCTGTTATTAAGGTGTTTTTCTTCTCTATGATAGGTGCCTGTGTTTTAGGTTGAGCGACAATAGCCGTTTTTTCTCGCGTTTCGTGATGGCTATCACAGGCGAGATAAAAGAGGATGCAAAAAAATATGGTAAACTTCATAAAGTCCTCGATGGGTCGGGCGTGTGTTCACCATATACTGGATACGCGTAAAAGAAAAATCGGATTCAAAAGACCTCTTTGGGATTTTTCGTGAAGGTTTCATTCAGATTCTTCCTTCCATGCTCCGCGTGGGAATGGCGAGTTCGAAGAACATTCCTAGTCGTAGTATCGGAACGCGTTTCGATATAGATCACACTACGCGGAGCTTGGGAAAGGTTTCTTTCCCGGACCTTTACTTTGCCGCTAAAATATACGAAAAACCAAGCATGAAAATCACACCCATGATGCAACAATTTTTCGACGCAAAGAACCGCTTTCCCGATGCGATTCTTTTTTTTCGCATGGGCGATTTTTACGAAATGTTTTTTGAAGATGCTGAAGAAGTATCACGTGTACTGGGTCTAACACTCACTGCTCGGCATAAAGGCGAAAAACATGAAACGCCGATGGCTGGCGTTCCCCATCACGCAGCCGCAGGTTACATCAACCGCCTCATCGCGCAGGGCTATTCGGTGGCGATTTGTGAACAATTAGAAAATCCCGCAGACGTAAAAGGGATTGTAAAAAGAGACGTGGTTCGGGTGGTCACCCCCGGAATGGTTTACGACACAGAAACCATCGATGCGAAATCGGCTAACTTTGTTGCTGCTATTGAACGTACCCAAAGTGGGTTTTTAGCACTGGCATTCTTAGATCTCTCGACCGGTGTTTTTCGAACGACTTTGGTCGCCGATGAGGAACATCTGGCCACCGAACTTTTTCGTTTGGAACCCAAGGAAGTCCTCAGCCAAGGCGAGCAATTCAAATCCGTCATAGCGCGTATCAACGCTTTTCATCGTTCGCGGGACGTGAAAAGTTTTAGCGAAAAAGAATTGCTCTCAAAAATTTCAAAGGGCGTGCGCCTCTCCGAACACATGGACTATGACGGATATTTTTTAGACGCAAAAGGCGTCGAGTCCTTGCTCAAACAATGTGAAAAAGACGTCAAAGGCGCCGTTAGTACGCTCTTGCATTTTGTCGTCGAAACCTACCGTGGTATTCCAACCCATGTGTCACAAATTAGCTATTACGATAGCGATGCCTTCCTTGTCATCGATGATGCGACCAAGGCGAATCTTGAACTCACGGAAACCTTGATGGGGGGCAAACGTATCGGGAGTTTGCTCCACATCATCGACAAAACAACGACCGCTCAAGGTGGAAGACTGCTTCGTACCTGGCTCAACTATCCCTTGAAAAATCCCATCGAAATTAACAAACGTTTAGATGTAGTAGATTGCTTTACTAAAAATCTTGTCGTTCGACAGGACTTAAAAGTCGCACTGGATAGTGTGTATGATCTCCAACGTTTATGTGGAAAGATTGCCTCCGGAACCAGCAACGCCAAAGATGTTCGTGCCTTATGGAAAACCTTTTCCGTTATTCCAGATTTAGTATCTTGTTTTACTGAATTACAAGTCGAGGGTCTGGAAGAGTTACGAAGCATGATCGATCCCCATAGCGATCTTTGCGCGAAAATCGACGCTGCGATTGTTGACGAACCCACCGGAAAACTAACCGAGGGCGGTCTCTTCAAGAGAGGTTTTGATGCCGAACTCGATCGTATCCTGGAACTTGCCGAAAATGGAAAAGATTGGATTCTAAACTATGAAGCCGAACAGCGTGCATCAACGGGTATCTCAAAATTAAAACTAAAATATAACAAGGTTTTCGGCTATTTTATCGAAGTCACCAAGTCTTATGTGAGCCAAGTTCCAGAGAACTATATCCGCAAACAAACCTTAAAAAATTGTGAGCGATACTTCACCCTTGAGCTCAAGGAAATGGAGGACAGCATCGTCGGTGCGACCCATAAACGATGTGATGTGGAATATGCTTTTTTTGAAAAATTGAGAAAAGAAATCTCGGCGCTTATTCCATCAATTCGGATCACCGCAGCGGCGATTGCTGAACTCGATGTTCTGGTCTCCTTTGCCGAACTGGCCGAGCGCAATGATTATTCTCGCCCGACTCTAAACGCCACCATGGAGCTTTCGATTCAGGAAGGCCGACATCCTGTCGTTGAGCGTAATCTTGATGGGGATCGTTTTGTGCCCAACGATAGCTATCTCGATGACGCGATTTTTCTGCAGGTCATTACCGGTCCAAACATGGCGGGGAAATCGACTATTATTCGACAGGTTGCGTTGATCGTTTTGCTTGCTCAAATGGGGTCTTTTGTACCGGCAAGTTCGGCGACCATTGGTGTGGTGGATAAGATTTTCTCACGTGTTGGAGCGAGCGACAACCTCGCTCGCGGCCATTCCACCTTTATGGTCGAGATGACCGAGACGGCGCACATTCTAAAAAATGCGACCGAGCGCAGCTTTATCGTTCTCGACGAAATTGGACGAGGGACGTCCACATTTGATGGGCTTTCAATCGCTTGGGCGGTCGTTGAATATCTGCATAATATCATTGGGGCGAGGACGATGTTTGCCACACATTATCACGAACTCAGTGCGTTGATTGATATTCTTGAGCACGGGGAAAATATGAGCGTTTCCGTAAAAGAGTATAACGATCAAATTATTTTCCTGCGCAGATTAGTAAAAGGACAAACCAATCGTTCCTACGGGGTGCAAGTTGCAAAACTTGCAGGCTTGCCAGACGAGGTTGTTGAACGGGCTAAAGAAATCCTTCAACGTTTGGAAGACGGACAGCTTAGCGAAATGGGGATCGATATCGCTTCCGCATCCTCCAAAACCGAGAATCAGCTTTCGCTTTTTGGTGCCGTCCAGGCTAGAAGCGATGCCCCGATAAAGACAGCCGAGCTTGCCATTCTCAAAGAATTAAAAGCCTTGAATGAAAACGCAATGACGCCCATGGACGCTCTGAGCAAACTCTCTGAGTGGCGACAAAACCTGGAGATGCAATAAATGAAGTACATCCTAATATTGGTAATCCTAAGCTTAAGTGCATGCAAGAGCACGCCTGAGGTGAAGAAGAAAAAAATATCAAAAAAGGAAGCCGCTGAGTTTGCCCTTGATGAGGAAGTTACGATTGCAAAAGCAATTAGTAAGCGGACTTACAAAACCAAGCTCGATCTCGATAAAGCACCCGAGATCGCTCGCCAGATCGACGGCGATAAATCTGATTGGAAAAATCTTCCCTTCAAAATTTTTGCGAAGAAAAAGTGCATCGAATCAGGAGTGTCTTTCTGGGATAATCAAAAAGACTTGGCCGCGCGTATTGCATTTACGACGGATGAGGGCTGGGTTTACTTTTTTATAGAAGTAAAAGACGATACGATTATTACAGGAACGGGATCGCAGATTGCAGATGCGGTGCGGGTTATCATCCGCGATCCGGGAATGGATGTTTTGCAAGACTCCCTCCCCAAAGGTGTCGGCCTTGATGGCTACATCGGTCAGACCCACGCTTTTACTTTTCTTCTGGATGGTCGCGTTCTCGACGATGATGGGAACCCTTTTGAAGGCGCGGAATCGGGGGTCGATGAGAAAGAGGATGGATACTTTTTGGAGTTGGCTTTTCCTCTCGAAGCTTTTGGCTCTGTGTCGCATTTGCCTTTGCAAGAGATGGCCTTTCGCATTGATATACTTGACGGTGATGATGCCGAAAATATTGAAACGCAGACGGTTCTATCGACCGTTCCCTCGGCGATGGGAACACGAAAACGCTTTGCAAAAGTTCCGGTCAACCTACGTCCTCAAGGAAAATTAGAAAGTGGTATTCCACGTGAAAACGCAATTGGTCGCTGGAAATACGAAGAAGACGGGTGGGATTTTGTGAGTTTTGAGGTGCTTCCCAAAACTTGGAAACCGATGCGCGATATTAAAAGTTTTACAAAAGAAATAAAAGAGAACGAGGACATTCAATCGCTTTGTAATTTTGCAAAAAATGATTTTTCAGTTTTGGACGCCTATCAATCATCAGGTGGTGGATTTGGCGCCGCCCTTGTCGTGTGTGGCAGTAAATCCCCCAAAGAAAAATGTTCGACGAAGGCGAGAACGAGCGTTTATTGGTTAAAAGCCGAACGTGAGAATGAGGAGTGGGACATTGTTGAAAAATTAAACGTTTTTGATCGTGAGTTAAAACAATGCGTTTCGAGTTCAGATAAGGGACCCTATTATTCGAACTTTTCTATATTTCCTTTAGATATGTTGGGTAAAAATTTCTGGATGGTGGGCTGGTCGGGTATCGAAAATGGGGACTCGTTTTCGGCTACTCAAAATGGGGTTGTCTTTCTGAATGCTGGATCGTCACGTCCAATTATCGGAAACCTCATTACCAATTATGACGAAAGTTCGACCTCGGGAAAAAGGATATCGGAGACGACCACCTACTTGGCGCTTCTAAACGACGATAACGCAGTTGATATTTGTCAGCGTGAAAGGTGGGAAGAGCAAGTTTGTGACGGTTATAAGAGGGGATGTGAAACGGATGAAAAAGGCCTCAGACATAATATTTATATGTGGAACAAGGTCGACTCTTATTTTGAAACCTACGATCTCATCAAACATAAAAAATGTAGGCAAAGTTACGATCTTCAAGAAGATAAGTCGTATCTGATTTTACAATTAAAAAATAGAATTGGATTGCTCTCATTTTCGGCGAGCGAATGGTAGAAAAGACAACAAGTAAAATGCCAAGCGGAAGTTTGCTCCTGTTGAATACCGGTTTGGTGATGGGCGGTATTGCCGTTATCTCGATCATTATCGAAATAATGACGGGACGGTGGTTGGCAAAAGCGATAGAACTTCCTGTTTTTATCAGCCTTCCCCTGGGTATCGGCACAGGTGTGATTATGGTGCTCAGTTGGAACTCTAAAAACGTAAATCCGACCCTCGTAACGACCTTGTTTTTCGTCTATTTTTCCCTGTTTTTAGGTGGGCTTTTTTGGCATTAGTTGGGCTCTTTGAAGTTCAAAATATCTGGAGTTGGAATGAGAAAAGAGATGGTTGAAATTGCAAAAATGCTTCGCGATGCGGAAGAAAGTCGACGTCCATGTGCTCCGCCTTCAGAGCGTTTTAAAATGAACGATGACCTCGCCTACGCCATCCAGGATCATAATGTCGAGATTAAGGTTAACAAGGGCCGTCGAATTATTGGTCGTAAGGTTGGGCTGACTTCTAAAGCTATTCAGAGTTGGCTGGGCGTGGATCGTCCCGATTATGGAACCTTGCTCGATGATATGCTTATTGAAAACGGCGGTTTTTTTCCGGCCTCTCGTTTGCTACAGGCGCGCGCCGAAGCTGAAGTTGCATTCGTGATGGGCGCAGATTTGGATCGGGATCACATCCATGGGAATGATGTCATTCAGGCGACCGCGTACTTGCTCCCAGCTATTGAAATTATTGATTCCCGGGTTGCGGATTGGAAGATTACTTTTTTTGATACGGTTGCCGATAATGCCTCAAGTGGTCTTTTTGTATTGGGCGATCGCCCGATAAGCTATGCCGATATCGATCTCCCCTTGGCCGGAATGTGGCTCAAGAAAAATGGAAGAATCGTCTCGACCGGAGCCGGGGCTGCGTGTTTAGGCTCACCCTTAAACGCCATCGTTTGGCTGGCGAATACGTTGAAGGATCTCGGAACACCAATTCGAAAGGGGGATATCATCCTTTCTGGTGCGCTTGGACCGGTCTCGCCGATTGAGGCTGGCGATTTTTTAAGCTGTTCTATTTCATGTCTCGGCGACGTGTCTTTTAGGGTAACCTAGCCAATATAGTTTAATCTTATCATTTGTTGCATTGTTTTTCGAGCTGTGTAACACTCCCGAAATCGTAAGATATTGATTATCTAAATATGAATGAATAACAAAAGGGAACGTTGAAGAAGAAGACTTTTACAGGAGAAAAGATGAAGAAATTCGGAGTGATTTTATTAGTAGCCCTTACGGGATGTGTAACCATTAACGATAGTGGCGATGGCGACGGTGGCGGAAACGGTGGATCAAAAGGGTCCTCAGGTGTTGTAGCAAAGAAAAAAGCAATCGATTTTACACCGGCTGAAAAAGATACCTTTTGTGAATGGGCGAAGAAGAAAGCCGCGGAGAAAGCGGGCGTTTATACCTGTGAAAATGATGCTGAAGTTACGATCGAGGTCATTTCTACCGCAGAATGCGAAGCTCAGCTCACGCAAAACAAAGGATGTGATGCGACGGCTTTGGAAAAGTGTTTTGAAGCGCTTTTTGATGAGCCCTGCCTTCTTGCTTCAGGGACAGCACCTGCGGCATGCGCGGGTCTAGATGCATGCGCAAGCAACCCAAGTGACAACAACGGCGTTCCGGCAAATAACGGTCAGCCCGCCAATAACGGTGTTCCGGCTAACAACGGATCAAGTATGGAGTTCTGTTACGAGCACACCGTTAATAACTCTACAACCGGAAAAAAATGTTTCGCTACGCATGATGCGTATTGCGATTCGCTTTGTGCCGAAACGAATATCATCAGTGAACAAGCCTGTACCGATGAATGTCCTTGATTCAGGGCTAAGGCAGCTAAGAAATGTCCTGCATAGGACGTTTTTTTTTGCGTAAATTTTTCGCGTCTTTTAATCTTACTCGACCTTCCCTAACTCTGTGGTTTATTATCAAGATAACTTGAACGGTGATGTGGATGAAAGAAGATGACAATGCGACCCTCTCTTTGGAGGACTTCCAATCCATTAAAAATGGTGAGGATCTCAGAAAATTATTACACGAGAGAAAGCTTTCTACGAAGAAAGTTGAAGGTAAACTTCAATACGAAATGATGCTCAATGAGCTTCAGGTCGAACTGGTGAAATTGCAGCAATGGGTTAAGAAAAATAACCATCGTGTTGCCATTATTTTTGAAGGTCGAGACGCGGCTGGAAAAGGAGGCAGTATCCGCCGCTTTATGGAGCATCTTAATCCACGTTCAATGCGATTGGTCGCCTTGAATAAGCCGACCGAAGTTGAACAAGGTCAGTGGTATTTCCGTCGATATATTAAAAGGCTTCCCAACCCGGGAGAGATCGTTTTCTTTGATCGCAGCTGGTATAATCGGGCTGTTGTCGAGCCGGTCATGGGGTTTTGTTCAGACGAGCAATATGATCGCTTTATGGTCCAAGTCCCTGAATTCGAACATATGTTACGTGAAGATGGCGTGATTATTATTAAGATGTGGTTTTCGATTACCAAAGCCGAACAACTAAAGCGCTTTAACTCGCGTTTGAAAAGTCCCGTAAAGCGTTGGAAATTTAGCCCCATCGATAAGCAGGGACAAGAATTATGGGATCGCTATTCCTTCTTTAAATCTCAAATGTTTAGTAAAACCCACAGTTCTTATAGTCCGTGGACGATCATCAAAACAAACGACAAACATACCGCACGTTTGGAAAGTATTCGTCACGTCCTGGCCCAATTTAAGTACGACAATAAGAGCGAATCCCTTAATTTATTACCCGATCCGAATACGGTTTTGCGGTACCAGCGCACGAGTTTAAAATGAATCATATCGATAAATTTACCGAAGAGGATCTTCGCGTTCTCAACTCAAAGAAGGGGATTTATGAACTCTTGATCCAAGAAGGCGAGTTGGATTTGCGTCGTGCTATACGCCGAACCAATACCGAAACCACGATTCAAGAGCTACAGGTCGAATTGATCAAGATGCAGCACTGGGTGATCCAGAACAAAGAAAAAGTTGTTGTCATTTTTGAGGGGCGAGATGCGGCCGGAAAAGGCGGCGCGATTCGCCGAATTATCGAGCGACTCAATCCTCGTCACCTACGTGTTCAGGCCCTACCCAAGCCCTCCGAGGACGAGGAAAGTCAATGGTATTTTCAACGCTATGTTGATGTTTTACCTGTCGGCGGAGAAATCGTTTTCTTCGATCGTAGTTGGTATAACCGCGCTGTGGTAGAGCCCGTGAACGGCTTCTGTCGGCAAAAAGAGTACGAACGATTTATGAACCAAGTCAATCGTTTTGAAGATATGTTGACCGAATCCGGTATTCGCCTCATTAAAATTTACATGTCGATTTCCAAGAAGGAGCAAGCGCGACGTTTTGCAGCGATCAGTGCAGATCCTTTAAAAATATGGAAGATGAGTAAAGTTGACGAAGAAGCCCAACGCCTCTGGGACGACTATACAGAGTATAAAACCCGCATGTTTGAGAATGCCAAAGCCGGCGGAAAGCCTTTTAAAGTGATTAAAGCCAATAAAAAAACGATCGCCCGAGTTAAAGCAATTAAATATATCCTTTCCAAGATTCCTTATGATAAAGACCTCCAGGTTTAATATCTAAGGATCTCAATGAACTTGCATTACGATATCTACGGGAAAGAGCACGCAGGTGCGCCGATCGTTTTTTTGAACGGCATGACCCAATCCACCGCCCACTGGAAGTCCCATGGGAAATATTTCTCGGATAAGTTCCGCGTCATCGCCTATGATGCTCGCGGTCAGGGAAAGTCCTCCTTGGGTCTTGAGCCCCTCTCCTTAGAACTCCACGCCGCCGACTTAAACGAACTCCTCGCTTCGCTTCCTGTCGAAGAGGTTCATTTGGTGGGCTTTAGTCACGGCGCTCGCATCGCGCTCTCTTTTGCTTCAACCTACAAAGATAAAGTAAAATCGCTTACCTTATGTAGCGCGACCGCAATTCCTTCCGTTCGTGCAAAAACGATTATTAAATCCTGGCGAGAGGTCTTAAAAAGAGGCGGACTTGAGGCTATGTCCTGGTGTGCTTTGCCATCCATTCTTGGCCCTGATTATTTGCGTGTGAACGAAAGATTGATTCGTGGAATGATTCGCGCCTCCGTAGAACGTAATAGTTTAACGGGAACAACAGCCCTTCTTGAGGCCATGATGGATTACCCAGATCTCTCAGAACTCGCTGAAAAAATATCCTGTCCTACCCAAATTCTGTACGGCATCCACGATCCTCTCGTCACTGTTGAGGGAGCCCAAGAACTTGGCCGATTATGTAAAGGCGAGGTTTTTGTGGTTAAGGATTGCGGCCACACGATTCCAATTGAGCGACCACAAATCTTTCGATCGATTGTCGAAAATTTTCTAAGAGTCCAATGATCCTTTTCCAGGATTGTGTGGTCACCCGCTTTGCTTTGAAACCTTTGTCCGAGATTTTTTCGTCTTCACGAAAATCGGTTTTTTTCTCCATGCTCCGCGTGGGAATGTGTGTTAGTGAAATTTCTTCCCTGGAGTCAGAAGAAATCTCTCCCTGGCATGAATGGACGCGTGCTTGGCGCTTATGAGCGTGTTGACGAAGAAGAAAAACAACACTCAATTCTCTGCGAAGAATAATTTCACGGAGTTTTACTTTCCAAAATTTTAACGAACGATCAATGAAAAGTTGATCAGTTTACTAAATCAGAAAAATCTTTAGCGTGCGTTCAGTTTATCTCGATTTCGGAAGTCTCGTTCCTTTTCCGCTCTTTTAGGAAAGTGACAAGAACATAAATAAGAACCGCAGGTGGGAGCAGGCCGTGGAAGGCGAGGTCAAACCAATCGATCGCCGCCATCGCGTGATCGGTCTGGATCCAATTTATTTTTTGCAAAAGATGGCTCTCGCCCATCGGCCAACGCGCGACCAATAACCAGAGCGAAGCAAAAATCATGTAAAATTTCATAAGGACCTAACGCGATAAAAAAGTGTAGAGAACGAGCATGAGCGGAATAGCGCTATGGAGAAAAAGATCAAACCAGTCGATGGGTTTGAAGGGCTTTTTTTCTTTGAGCCAACGGAGTTTTTCGACCAGATGCGATTCGCCCATTGGAAAGGGGGCAATCACAAGCCAACCGGCGAGTATAAGCGGAGCGTATGAAATCATTTCTTAACACCAGAAATAGAAGGTTCTTAGCCTAGGATAATCACGACCTTAGAAAAACAAGGTTTTTTTGAAATTAAGGACCTAATTTAGGAGAGGGAGAGCCTAGTCAACGATGAAGACTTTTATAATACGATCCAGATTTGGATATTCTTCCAGCGCGCACCGATTTCCACATTCTTCAAATTTCTTTCGAAATCCGCGGCTATTCTCGCCGTACTGGGTGTTTACTCTGTCGAGGACAGCGTCACCTTCAATGATTTTCCCCAAAGGCGTAAATTCGGCATCCAATCGACTATTGTCGGCTAGATTGATGAAAAATTGATTGGATCTTGTATTGGGGCCAGCCGAGGCAAAGCCTATTGTACCCTTTTGGTTGGATAAATTAGCAAGTGGATCGTCGTCGATTTTGAGGTCTTTCCACTTTTCGTTAACTGCAGTATCGCCATGAATGCCGAATTGAAACATGAACCCTTGGAGCGCGCGAAAGACGAGAATATCTTCAAAATAGTTTGCTTTCACCAAAGAATAAAAACGATCAATGCCTTTGGGGGCGTCTTCGCGTTGAAAAGACATCGTAAAATCGCCGAAACTCGTTATAAATTTTGCTTTAAAAGTGGCTGGCGCTCGGACAAGCGCTTGCTCAGGGTGTAGCCCTAGATTGGGGTAGGGAACAACGATCTTTTCTTCAAGATTCACCAATTTGGGTTGCGATCGTGGCTGAGCGCAAGAAACAAAAATAAGGGTGATGAAGACAAGAAGGGTTTTCATTTAAGGAGTTCGGCCGACTTAATGTAATCTAGGTTAGGATAGCGCTTGGAGATAAAAGCGTTTCCTTTAGCCTGGAAGTTTCCTTGAACACCGGGCGAATTTTCGCCGTACTCGGTGTTGATTTTTTTGAATGCATCCATGCCTTCGACGATTTTACCGAAAGGGGTAAAACCCTGAGAATCTAGACGGGCGTTGTTTCCCAGATTGATAAAAAGTTGGGTGGTGCGTGTGTTGGGTCCCGCAGTCGCGAAAGTAAGCATTCCAGGCGTATTGGACACGCCTTTCACTGCTGGATCGTCTTGAATTTTGGCTTCAGCCCATTGTTTAGATATCGCAGGGTTTCCATGGATTCCGAATTGAATCATGAATCGAGGAACCGCACGGAAAAGCGCGATGTCGTCGAAATATCCAATTTTGACCATATTGTAAAAACGGTCGGCGCCATTGGGTGCCCATTCTCGGTTGACCTCAATCACGATATCGCCAGCGGTGGTGATGAGTTTTACTTTGTACTTTTCGGGGGCTTTATCTTTGGCTTTATTGGGGTCAAGCAATTCAGGTGTTGAATCTCCCCAGGTTGTTTTTGGCGTATGACGGATGCCTGTTTTTTGAACGACTTTTTCCTCCACTTTCTTCCGAGCTTTTTCACCTTCTTTTTCGAGGTCAACTTTCTTTTCCGTTTTTTCTATCTTCAGTAGTTTTGGTTTCTTTTTTCACCTCGTTTTTACAAGAGGAGAAGAGTCCTGCTAAGGCCATAAGTATAATTGCTTTTTTCATTAAATGCTCCGTTTGCGTTAAGGGGATGATTATCAATCTTAACCTTCACCCATAAATAATAAATAAATCGTCGGGTCTACAGTAGCCCCTGGCGGTATAAATGTGCGTCCCAACTATGAATGGCTTCTTGTAAAACGCGACCTTCGGCCTCGTAAGAAATTTGCTTCAAAGCGGCCTTGATGGGAAACCATCTTACGTCATCCACTTCGTCGTCGTGGTCTTCGAGGTTTCCATCTTGATATTGAATGAGGAAAAATTTCACAATTTTATGAACGCGATGCACTTGCCCAGAGTCTCGACGGGTATACCAATACTCAATGTCGCTAAGGCTAGAAATAATCTCGCCGTTGCAGCCCGTTTCTTCTCTGGTTTCGCGAAGGGCGGTGTCTTCTGAGGTCTCGTCCATTTCCATGGAGCCCTTTGGTAGACGCCAGCTGGGATTTCCTCCACGCGTTTCTACCTGAATAAGACACACTTCCATACCCCCATCGGCGATTTGAAAAAGAACACTTCCCGCGGATTTTTCTACAAAATCAGTCATAGGCCAGGGATACTAGGAGCAGATGAGCGAAGCGTCTACCAAAAATTTATGATTGACTGATTAAGGCACTGATAAAAAGAGAGAATTTGCTGTTCAGAAATCACAAAAGGAGGCGTAACTGCAAGTACTTCAGCGTTTTTCCCCGAAGGTAGAACGAGGTATCCTTGCTCTCTAAGAAAATCGACAAGGGCAAGAACACGCGTGGAATCCGAAAAAACGAGGCCCTGAAGATAGCCTCGACCTCGGAGACTTAATTTCCCTTCGCTCTTTTTTACGATTTTCATCAAGAGACCTTCTAGGGTGACGCTTTTTTGGGCGACCGTGTTTGGCCAGTCTTCTTTTTCTAGAAGATTTAAGACCGCCAAACCGGCTGCGCAACTCACCGGATGTCCAAGAAAAGTCGCAGTATGAATCGCCTCGCCGTTTGAATTTCCCCAGCCTGCCATCGTGTCCGGCGTGCCGATGAGGGCGCTTAAGGGAAATCCCCCGCCCAAAGATTTACCTAGGCACATAAGGTCGGGGAGGACGCCTTCGTGATCGCAGGCAAACCACTTTCCAGTTCTGCCGAGTCCTGTCCAGATTTCGTCGAAGATTAAAACGATGGCGTTTTTTTGGGTCCACACACGAAGGGCGGTTAAAAAACCGTCTGGAGCGACGTGTTCCCCACCTCGTCCTAAAATGGGTTCGATAATTAGCGCACCAACGTTTTTCGTCTTGGCAATTTTTTCTAGCTGATCCATGCAGACCGAAATCTCGCCTTCGTTTTTTGGGAAACGAACCCGGCTGACTTCTTTATTTAATTGAGATTGAAAAGGCTCTCGAAAACTTTTTCGATATCCCGACACGGCGAGTGGTCCGTAAAAAAGACCATGGTAGGAGTCTTCAAAAGAAATGATGTGAGGTTTAGCGCTTTTTAGAAGTGCGGTTTTTAACGCTGCCGCAACGGCATCGGATCCGTTTAGACCGAGTATGGAATACTGCAGATCGCCTGGGCAGATCTGGGCAAGTTTCTCGGAAAATTCGACTTTAATATTGGAGGGATAAACGTCGCCCATTGCATGAAGTAAGGTTTGAGATTGATCGTTTCCGGCCGAAAGAATAGCTGGGTTTGCATGACCTAAAGAGGCCACGCCGAAGCCCGACGTTAAATCGACGTAAATATTTCCGTCGACATCTTCTACATTTGAGCCGAGCGCTTTGGCCCACACAATAGGGTCTTGATCTACTCCCGAGCGTTCACTGCGTCGTGCACGCCGTGCTGTTATTGCAGGGCATTCTGTGGTCGATAATCGGTCCACATAGGCGCGACTTTGTGGTCCAGGTATTTCTGTTTTTAACGTTGGGAGATCTTGGCCAAACATTAAAATCCAATCGTTGCGCTGATGGTCGGCGAAAGAACCCACTTATCTTCGATGCTCAAGTTATCGAAGGCGTCATTGGTGCGCACTTCGGTACGCCAAAGATAGGAGGAGGCTTTGAAGCCGATGTTTTTTCGAGACCAAGCGATGCCAGCTCCGAGGGTAATAATCGAATCTTTGGGAATGCCTAGGCCAATGGATGGATCGGAGAAGTTGGCTTTCTTTTCCGAAAATGGATCTTTTCCGTTCACATATTCAGTGCCCAAAAAGGAGCCGGATGTGATTCCTGAAATGGCCTCAAAACGCAGACTAAAGGAATCGTAAATATAATAAATAAGCGATGCATGAAGCGATAACCAATGACCGCCCGCGGGGAAGCTGGTTTCTTTGTCGGTGTTGATGCAGGTTCCGTCTACGAAATCTTTGTGGGTCGTACAGGTGTCGTAATTGAGTTGATCGTTGATATTGAGAATGTTCAAAAAAAGAAAAGATCCGGTTGATAGGACAAATCTATCACTGAGATAAAAATCGGCGAGTAGGCCTCCTCCGATACCAAAATTGGTAACATCAAGGTCTTCTTCGCCAGCTTGATAGGACACAAAAGGTTGCGCACTAACGATATAGTTTTCGTCAGAGATTAAACGCATTTTTCCGCTCGCGTTGAGCATGAAATCATTAATGCCCGTCGGTACGAGAAAGGTTGTCGAGAGCTGAAGGTCGTCCGTTGGCGAAAAAGAAAGACTGTTCAGAAAAAAATTGGTTGTCGTTAATGAAAAGGAAAATTGTTTCGGCGTGAATGCGGTGGGTATTAAAATACTGTGATCACTCATCGGATCGATTTTTCCACGTTTATCCACAGGTGCGGAAACGCTTTCAGCGCGAAAGTAATCGTTTGAGATTAACTTGTTTTCCCCAAAACCGGGATCTGCCACAATGGTGATAGGAGGTTCGGCTTTTTCGTTTTTCTCGATTGGCGGAGGTTGGGAGTCATCCGCGCTTTGGGTTACAGGTGCGTCGCTGGGTGCGCTTAGCTCCTCTTGGGCGTAAAGACTTGTCGCTATAAAGGACAAGGAAACCATCCCACTTGAAAGTAGTAAGAGGCGTGAATATCTTCGATTTGTTTTTATCAACATTGGCATTATCTCAATTGACTTCTTTTCCGGCCTAATCTCGCGTATAGTCGCCTTCCTTTCAAGAGTCTTTAAGGTGATTTATGTATCGAATTCTAATCGTTGACCAAGGTAGTGAGCTCCCGGTTTCTCCCTCACGTTCAAATCACGAATATCGCGTACCCGTCAAAGGGGAACATATCATGGTGAGGTGGAAGGGGGCGACCAAAGTGTGCGAAGTTGAGGACGTGTGGACCCATGTTAATCTTGATAGTGATCCGCCTTACCAAGGGGCTGTACAGGTGGTGATTAGATGGATGAAAGGACTTGATCCCGCGCTCTATGTTCGGCGTTTTAAAAGTTAAATAAAGCGTTGACTCTCAACTGCGCTCAAGAGTTAAAATAGGTGATCAAGAGGTTTATGATGCGATTCATTTTTTTCATGCTGTTTCTTTTTCTTCCTACTGGCGTATTTGCCCAGGGCCCGCCGATCACGGTAGACACTCCTATTATGTTGGGATTGAGTGGAAGTGGAGTTCGTACCTTTGGAAAATTTGTTTCCAAGGAAAAGTCGAAAGTGTATATTCAGCCCATCGTTTTGCCTTATAATATTCTTCCAAAGGTCCAAGTTGGGGTTCAATTGCCATTGAAGGCTGTATTTCCCGACGATAACGAGGCCGTCTTTGGTCTGTCCAACGTGTTACTTTTTGGAAAATTTGAGCTGTTTAAGATTGACGGAAAAGCGGAGACTTTTCGCGTGCTAGGGGTTCTTAAACAATCTTTTCCGACGGCGACTCATGTGGCGCTTGGGGAGGATATCTTTCGGACTTATACGGGATTGGTCATTGGACGGGTTACTTCCAGATTAGGTCTATATTCAAATGTAGGATACACATTTACTAATAAAAATGGTGTTGGCTCTATACGGTACGATCTCTCGCTTGGTGTTCCCCTTCTCAGTCAACAATATCCTCCTCATCAACTGAACCTCTTTTTGGAGTCCAGCGGTGATTACAATATTGAACCGGGCAGGCATTCAATTTCGCTCTCGCCGGGGATTCAATATATTCCTGGACGTCGAATACTATTCGAAAGCAGTGTCCAGATTCCAATCCTCCAAAAAAGGGCTCTCAACCCGACGCGTTTTTCCATTCTCTTTGGAACGCGATTTCTATTCAACTGAGGTTTTTATGCGTAATTCGCGATTTCTGTTTCTAATCCTATCGTTTCCCTTTTTCCTTTTTTCTTGTGCTACACCCCCTGAAGGCCAAGTTATTGAAAAAACAGAGTTGGGTAAGGTGATTTATGCTCAGATTTACGTTGAAGGATTGTCCTGTCCTTTTTGCGCCTACGGTTTGGAAAAAAAGCTCAAAGAAATTGAGGGACTCCTGTCCGTAAAAATAAACATTGATGAAGGACGAGTAAATCTTATTTTCGAAGGCGATAGGAGGCCCGCCAAAGGGAAAATTGAAGCGGCTGTTAACGAAGCGGGATTTAGCGCGCGTGCGTTAAGCTATTCGAATACTCCGTTTTTGTAATGAGAGGTTTTTGCTTTCTCGTCCTTTTGAGCGCGTGTGCGGCTCAACAACGCCCCGAAGAAACCGGGGAATGGCGCTTCATTGACGAGATTAAACTCGATTTTTCACCGATGGGAATCGCGACAGGAAAATCGGGTTTTTGGGTTAGCGATGTCGGAGGGAAACGTGTTGTTCAGATCGACCTATCAGGCAATATAGTAAATATCGTTACTGATTTGGACCGTCCGATGCATCTTTCTAAGAAGGGAGAAAAAATATTGATTCCTCAGTACGTCAACGATAAAGCCTTCGCGGTTTTGGAAAATGGCAAGCTTAATAGGGTCGATATTTCAGAATTGCAGATCGACGGGCTGGCATCGCTTTTCACGGATGGAAAATACACAGCATTTGTAGATTTTTATCACCACCGCATCGTTTTACAATCCATCGGAAAAACGTTTTCTATTGGTAAAAAGGGCCACGAAGAAGGGCAGCTTTTTTATCCCACTGATGTCGAAATCAATAATGGGCTCGTTTACGTTGCAGACGCTTATAATAATCGTGTCCAAGTATTTGACCTGAACGGAGGTTATGTTTCGACTATTGGAGAATCGAAAAATATAAAGGTTGCCAGTGGTATTACGGTGAATAAGGACCGTTTAGCTCTCACGGATTTTGAGGGAAATCGTATACATGTTTATGACAAAGCGGGTTCGTGGATCCAAACGATTTCCGATGGTATTTCTAAGCCAAGTGATGTCTTATTTTTCCGCGACGAACTTTTCATTCTGAACTTTGGTTCGAAGACGATATTACGCTTTCGGCGCTATACGGGGAACTGAATCCGGGCAGGCAATACGCCTCAAAATGAGTCGACACAGAAAAATTTTCAACTTAATATTGATAATGACTTTCAATATCGACATTTTGGGAGTAGAATATTGTTATGAATATAGAAACAACCACAACCCTTTCGCTCAGTCACCTCCACATTGGACAGTCGGCAACGATTGATAGCATTGATTTGCGACTCGACGCGAAGGTGAGGGAACGACTCCTGGTGTTGGGGTTTGTCCCAGGTTCTCTCATTAGCGCTGTTCGTCGCGCGCCTTTTGGTGACCCCACCGAATTTGAAGTTCGCGGGTCTCGCATTAGTTTACGCAAAAGCGAAACACAGTTTATTCTTATTAGTTAGTTATTCAGTCATGCGAATTGCACTCGTCGGAAGTCCAAATTCTGGTAAAACCACCCTCTTCAATGCGCTCACGGGCCTGCGCCAAAAGGTCGCCAACTATCCGGGGGTGACGGTCGACCATGCTGAAGGAAAGCTTCAAGTTGACGAAAGTTCAATCGAACTTATTGATATTCCGGGCCTTTATTCGCTGAAAAGTTTGAGTCCAGATGAGGACGTGGCACGGTCAATTTTTTTCGGTGAAGCCGAGGGCATCCAAAGGCCCGACGCTATTCTTATCGTTGCGGACGCGACGACCCTTGAGCGTTCGCTGCAATTGGTAGGCGAGATTCTAGCCGAAGGTAGGCCTGCCATTTTGGCGGTCACGATGATCGATGAGATGAAGGCGAGAAAAGGCGTTGTCAATATTGGTGAACTTCGTCGCGCGTTAGGGATCCAGGTGATCGGAATTGTAGGCAATAAAGGGATTGGCATTGATGATCTCAAACATGCCTTGGCCAATCCTAAACCTTGGATCCATAAAGTTGCAAAGATTCCTGAAACGACCAAAGGACGTTTTGAGTGGGCTGATAGGATTTATAAAAAAGCCGTCGTTTCGCCTGAAAACAAGAACACGCTTACCGACAAAATCGACAAATTCGTTCTTCATCCCGTTTTAGGAATCTTCATTTTTGCGATGATTATGTTCACCTTTTTCCAGGTGATTTTTGTTGTGGCGGCCCCTATTCAAGAATTTTTCGAATGGATGGTTTTGCGCTTTGGCGTGTTTGTCAAAACGATATTGCCGGCCGGTTTGTTTTCGAAATTGATTGTCGAGGGACTCATAGCAGGCGTTGGCGGCGTTGTCGTTTTCATTCCCCAGATTGCTTTATTGATGGCCATGGTGGCGATTATGGAAGCGACCGGCTATATGGCGCGAGCCGCTTTTTTGATCGATCGCGTCATGGGATGGGCTGGCTTAGAAGGGCGAAGTTTTATTTCTTTATTGTCCTCCTTTGCGTGTGCGATTCCAGGCATCATGGCAGCCCGAGCGATTCCAGATCCGAAGAGCAGATTGGCGACCATCATGGTCGCGCCCTTTATGACCTGTTCGGCGCGCCTACCGGTTTACGGTCTCCTCATCGGAGCATTCATTCCTTCTACCTACGTGTTTGGATTCTTGAGTTTACAAGCCTTGGTTTTATTTGCTCTGTATTTATTGGGCGCGATCGCCGCTCTTGTCGCCGGACTTATTTTCAAAAGAGGCCTTTTACGTGGCGCGACTTTTCCTTTTTATATGGAATTGCCGCCCTACCGTCGGCCCTCAGCGAAAAACCTTTACCACCGTGTGGGCAAGGGCGTTTGGGCGTTTACGCGAAAAGCGGGCACTGTTATTTTGGTCGCTTCGGTTCTGCTTTGGGGTCTCTTAAATTTTCCGCAGGTCGAAAAGGATTCTGGGTTAAATCAAGTTGAGCAGAGTTATGCTGCCGACATAGGTCAAGCAATAGAGCCTGTTCTTAAGCCTATCGGTTTTGATTGGAAGATCGGAATTGGCCTGATCGCAAGTTTGGCCGCTCGAGAAGTGATCGTTTCGACGATGGCACAAATTTACCGTTTCGAAGGGAAGGAAGATGATATCGTTGGTTTGGGTAAACGCCTCCAACAGGCGAAACGAAAAGACGGAAGTCCGGCTTACCCTCTACCCACTGTGTTTTCACTCTTGGTCTTTTTCGTTTTTGCTCTGCAATGCGTTTCGACCTTGGCGATTATTCGTCGTGAAACGGCCTCGTGGAAGTGGCCCGCGATCGCATTTTCCTACATGCTTTTTGTGGCCTATGTTGCCTCATTTATCACCTACCGCGTGTCATCGTGGTGGATATCTTGAAAATGACTTTGGGATAGAAGGATTAGGATGAAAATTGATTTTTCATCAGTACTTTTCTTGGCAATTGGCACGCAGAGATAATGTAGGCAGGAAGTGGGGATTCTTCCTCCCCGCTTTTGATACAATGCAGCATCGGGCGATCATAGGTCATCGATTTGGAATTTACTTTTCCCAAAATCGGATGTTTCCATCTCTGGAAAGCTTCTATGATTTCTTTGTCGGATACGCCTTTGCTTCGTATAGCGATCACCGAATCCTTTCCAACACGACGAAGGATTTTAACGTCAATTTCTTTTCCACCTGGCGGTCGACCTTTAGGAACAGCGCCTTTTGCCTTCCCAATCCAGAATGATTCGGCATTTTTTTTAAAACGAACAGGGCCAGAAATTCCAGCTGAAAGTGCGCGAGAGGGTGGCCAAAATGCGAAAACTTGGTCATATTTCGGAGCTTCTGCTCTTTCGAAAAACGCAATAATTTCGACGTGAGATGTTCGCGGCATCATTTCAAAACCATCGGCTGAAACGAATGTATATCCAAGGGGCGCCAACCTTTCTGCATCGCGATATAAGGTTTCTGGATTGCAGGAGATGTAGATCAAATGTTTAAAATTTGAATTGGATAAAAAAGGAATCATTCTTCCAGAAAGCCCCGCCCGTGTCGGGTTAAGGATAGCCAAACAGTTCGAAGGTGGGGAGAGAAGTTCTTCGTTTCGGTCCCGACTCAGATAGAAATGTGTTTTGGCAACTTTGGAGAACTCGCTGGCATTCTCCTTTGCGTTTTCAATAGCTGAGGGCGAAGAATCAAACCCGATAATCTCCTTTTCCTCGGACTTATCTTGCTCGACCAAACTCAAACTATGGATCCCAATTCCACAATAGAAATCGTAGATACTGTCGAAAGGATGGTCCTTCAAATAATGAGCGATATACCCATGCATGATCTCAAGGACGTCCGGATTAACTTGGAAAAAAGATTGGGGAGCGGCGCGAAAGGTTTGTTTTCCAACCTTCCACGTTAAGCTTTCTTTTCCGCTCAGACGGTGTTGGGTCCCCGACATGATAGCGCTGGGACTCTTGGGATTGAAGTTTAGCCAAAGATTATCAATTTTAGTAAACTCGGATAGCAAAATTGTCGCTTCTTCGGGCGTCGTGTGATGGGTACAAAAGGTGACAAAGACCTCTTGTCCATCAAAGCGCATATCGATAAAGTTGAAAACATCGCACGCTTTTGGCTGGCGTTTTAGAAATGCACGAATATGATTCGAGGCTTCCTCGATCGGGTCAACATGCATCAAACATGCTCTGATATCGACGAATTTTTTTGTTCCCTTCTTGTAGAACCCCAAGGGTTGTTTTGGCGTACCGACGACCCACCTACAACGATTTCGTATCGCCTCTCGTTTCGGTGAAGGATAGATCGTGGAGGGAAGGGGAGCCTCGTAATTTCTTAAGGTTTTTCCGATAGCTTCTAGTCTATTTGCTTTCCAGTTGGAAAAGGAGCTTTCGAAATGTGGACAGCCGGGACATTCGGGAAGGTGTTGGCAAGATTTCAATGTCGGCCTCAGATAAGTACTAAATGCGTTTACGATATTCGACTTTAATACAGCGATTACTTACAACGTCAATACCCTGTTCGATAAGCGCGTTGGTAAACGCCTCGTTTTCGATTCCTAATTGTAACCAGACAAGTTCTGGACCGTACGCGAGTACCTCGTCGAGATGGCCCATAAGCGCATCGCCACGCCGAAACATAACGAGGGTTTTGCGCGAAGGTGCGTCTTCCAAAGAGACATATTGCGTAAAACCAACATCGGGTTGGCGAGGATGAATGCCGATGATATCGAATCCGTACTCTTTCATGACCTCAGCGACTTCAGAAGAAACGCCTTCCTTTAGTCCAAAAATAGTAAACTCGCCTAAGTGTTGAAGTAGTAAACTAATTTCGCTTGGGGTCTCATTTAATTTCGCCATGTTAATCTCCTATTATGGATATGTTCTTGTCCGCAATATCTTCTGTCGATATTGGATAAAGATCGGTTCTACTCATGAAAAGAAAGGGGTTCATCGAGTTGTATGTCTGTGCTCGCTTTTTCTTCTGGCGCGAGTTCAACGAGATATTGCGGCAGATAGGAAGAACGAAAGAAAAGAGGAAGTAAGATGCCCGCCGTACACACACAGGCGATCGTTCCGCCAGCATTAAATCCTGTATTTTCGATTTCAATAGTGCGCGTTTGGAAACCAGGAAGAGAGGCCTTGATGGAATGGCGAGTCCAGATCCAAACGGGTTCAGTGAGCGCGATAGGGCTTGTTCCCAGCGATAGTTCATCGTCCATAATGAGTTCAGCACCACCAGGTCTTGTATAGATTTTAGTCGTTGTCGGCGAGCAGGAAACCGTAAGTAAGCTTACTACTATCCAGAATGTTCGTTTGAGATGGATCATGGTTTAGGCGGTGGTTTTTTCGAAAACAAGGAGAGGTTTTTCTCTTTTCAAAACCACTTCCTCCGTGATGACACATTCTACGACGTCGTTGAGGCTAGGGATTTCATACATGATATCGAGCATCACCTCTTCGATAATCGCACGAAGACCTCTTGCTCCCGTATTTCTAACAATGGCCTCACGAACGATGGCTGCTAATGCGTCCTGATTAAAGCGAAGCTTTACGTTCTCTAATTCAAAGAGTTTTTGATATTGTTTGACCAGGCTGTTTTTCGGTTTCCAAAGAATGTCGACAAGCATGTCTTCTGAAAGCGCGTCGAAGGTTACAATGACGGGAAAGCGGCCTACGAATTCCGGAATTAAACCATATTTCGTGAGATCTGCGGGTTTAACATGTTTGAGTAGCGCGTCGGTGGTTTCCATCTTAGGGACCACATCTGCGCCAAAACCCATACGAGAATCGCCCATGCGTGAGGCGATGATATCGGTCAAACCTTGGAAGGAGCCACAGGCCATGAACAAGATATTGGACGTATTTACCTGGATGAATTCTTGTTGGGGACGATTGCGCGAACCTTCAGGCGTGATCATGACGTTGGTGGACTCGACCATCTTGAGCAACGCTTGTTGCACCCCTTCGCCGCCGACATCTCGGGTTGATGTAGAGCTTCCGCCTTTTCCACCGAGCTTATCGATTTCATCGATGCAGATGATACCTTTGCTTGCGCGTTCGACATCGCGATCTGCGGCCATCCAAAGGTTTTTAACAATGTTTTCAACATCCTCCCCCACATATCCCGCCTCTGTTAGGCTGGTTGCATCTGCGATGGTGAAGGGCAAATCGAGTTTTTTAGCCAAGGTTTGGGCCATCAATGTTTTGCCCGACCCGGTGGGTCCGATGAGGAGAATGTTTCCCTTAGTTAATTCAACGGCCGAGTCTTCGTGCTCTTCTTCGCCTTCTTCGATTTCCTCCGCTTTGATGCGCTTGTAATGGTTGTAAACGGCAACCGCCAGCGCGCGTTTTGCGGGATCTTGCCCAATGATATGTTCGTCCAAAAAGGCTTTGATAATCTTGGGTCGCATTTCTTCGACTGGGCGTGCTTTTTCGGGCTCTCGAGATTTGTCCTCTTCAATGATTTCACGACACAGAGAAACACATTCATCACAGATATGAACGGTGGGACCAGCAATCAATTTGCGCACATCACGGGCTTCTTTTCCACAAAATGAACATCTTACTTTACTGCTTGAATCGAGCGTTTTCATGATTACCTCTGGTTCTTGTCGCGGGGGACAAGTCTGCTCTTAAAGTAAACATTACTTGGCGAATATCAATGTATCTTATTACTTTTCTCTGTAGAAATATGACGACCTTGGTCGCCAAAACTTCACCGATCCCAAACAGGACCTGGAGACGCGTAACGCCAACAATGATGACAACGATACAACGCCAGTAACGTGTCAAAACAAAGTCTCTACATTTGACATCTAACTGATTTCTACCGAAATCACGGTGAGATGTTGGAAAAATTAATACATAACAGCCGACACGAGTTTGACTGAATCCCCCCAAAAATGATCACACCTGAGCGCAATCTTTAGGCGCGATTTCTCAATTGGAAAGTGTATTCATCCCTCAACTCTCCACTGAAGCCAACGCGGCATCTACCGGATTAAAGAGATTGCTCTTACTCACGACTGGCAACGGTACGATCATAGATAATTGGCGGAGCAATGGCGCAGGGATTCCCTTGACGCACAACGCACCCATTCCCGAACTCAAGGGCCCCATCCTTTCCCCGCTAAACGCTTATCGCGATAACTTACTCCTTTTACATGGCATCGATCTCACCTCTGTTGCCGATCTCATCAAGCCTCCAGGAGGAAAATACCAAGGCGATTTACCGATCAGCAACGGCCATTCAGGTCATGCTGTGGTTTGGACTGGGCGCCCCGGCGAGCTATGGCACCAATACAGCGTGGTGGGGTTCCTACGATACCCAAGCGTCACCCTTGTTGTACGAACATGTACCAAGCGTTCTTTTCGACCGAATATTGAACGGATTAGAACCGACCACAAATCCAGATCCCCAACGTAGGAAGCGCCAAAGAAGCGCCGTAGATCTGCTCCGAGGCGAAATCATAAGAATTCGAAACCATTTGCCTTCTGATGATATAATCTTGCTCGATCAACACGTCGATGCATTGAATCAACTTGAAACAAGTTTTATCGATCAGACGTTGATGTGCCAAGTGGTGGCGAGCGGCGTTAGTGACCTTGTTCGTCCCGCCCACGTATCCAAGGCCCGCGGCTGCTCGAAACGCACCGAACCCAACCAAACTTGGGCCAATCACAAAACTGAGGTCAGCTGATTTTAACGCGAAGCAAACGTGGTTGGTTGATGGCCTAACAAAACTTAGCTTCCTTTTTCTGTCGGACATATTCGCGTTTTCAAAGTGGACATCTGATCGATAAAATGGGTCGGAGCGTGTTCAATTTTTTGGGTACTCCAATAGAATAATTTCGATCCGGATTTTTTAGCGGTGGTTTCAAACCGTGCGATGAGGTCTCGATTTTCCGGACTGAAATCGCTCGATTGGGTTTCGACGAGAACAATATCAAAGGATCGTTTTCGCATGAGTCCATGCAATTCATGAGCTTCTTGCCACTCTAGATTCGTATAGCGATTTACTTTCATGGACACCCTTAGTTGAGGACAAACATTCTTCACTTTCTTGTTAAGTTGTTGATTCTTGGTCCCCTCCGATCCGACGATGAGTATGGTTTTGGCGTCCTTCGACGAGAGCTCGCGCGAAGAAGGAAAGGCGACAAGTTTACCTTTTAGATAACCGATTTCTAACCAAGAGCGATTGAAAAAAGCCACTGAGCCCAGGAGGAAAATTACACCTACTATATAGGGCGCTTTCCTAAACATCTCCACTTCCACGAAAAATCGCGTTCTCTAAAGCCGCAATGCCATCGGTCAAACACGCGGGCCCAGGCTGCAATATGATCTCGGGCGCAAGCTCAACAATGTGGTCACTTCGTAACGCTGAAAAGCTATCTTTAGGAAATCGAGCCAACGCACGTTCCCGGTCAAAGGGCTCGCCGCACCAGCATGCAAGGTATACTTCAGGATCGCGTTCAATAATTTCTTCGACGCTCAGAAAACGTTCTTTTGCAAGCTTTCCTTTCGCCCGGTCTTTAAAAATATCCTCGGCGCCAACAATCTCGATGAGTTCACTCACCCAAGCAATGCCTGAAATAATGGGGTCCATCCATTCTTCGAAATAGACCCGGGGGCGATAGCTTCTCTCTGAGGCGCGTTCTCGAAATGTATCCAAGTTTACAATATAACGTTCAACAAGTTGACGCGCTTTTTCACTTGCTCCGACAATAGAGCCCAAGGTCAGGATGACCTCTAGGATCTCATTAATCGAACGTTGATTAAAAATGAGGACCTGACAATTTGCTCGAATCAAATCGGCGGCTAGATCTGCTTGAATGTCGGAAAATCCTATCACCAAATCTGGTTTAAGAGCGACAATCTTCTTCACGCTTCCGCCAATAAACGCTGATACCACAGGTTTCTCGCGCGCCGCTTTAGGGCGTTTAGTATAAGCACTAATCCCGACGACGCGATCGCCCTCACCCAGGGCGTAAAGGATTTCTGTGGGCTCTTCCGTTAAACAGACGATACGTTTGGGGCCCGATGGGAAAACGATGTTCATAATTCTATTTGCATATGGGTGAGCGAAGTGCTTTTTTAGAGCCTAATACATTTACACAAGAGTTTCGAACATGACCGAATTTGATCACTTTAGTTCAAGCCTTTTTAGCTTTCTAAAAGATTTAGAAGCAAATAACAATCGCGATTGGTTCAACGCACGCAAAGATAAATACGAGGATAAAATTCGGACCCCTGCCTTAGAGTTCGTCCGATCGATGGAAGATCCTCTTCTAAACATATCACCTCATTTTATGGCCAGTGATAAGAAATCGGGGGGTTCGTTATTGAGAATCTACCGTGACCTTCGTTTTGGGAAAGACAAGCGTCCCTATAAAAATAATGTCGGTATTCAATTCAAACACGAAGATGGAAAAGATATTCACGCCCCCGGATACTATCTTCATCTGGCCAACGATGGTTGTTTTTTAGGACTCGGAATGTGGGGACCTGCAACCAAAGTACTCTTCAAAATAAGAACGCGGATCGTCGAAGATCCAAAAGCCTACAACAAAATCATCAATGCAAAAGCATTCAAAGACACGTTTGAACTGAAGGGAACATCTTTGAAACGCGCGCCCAAGGGATTTGATCCAAACGATCCGATGATCATGGAGTTACGTCGCAAATCCTTTATTGCCATAAAATTCTACACAAAAAAAGAAATAACCCAGAAGGGATTTAAGAAACAAATCACCAAAGATTTTAAGACAGGAAACGCGTT
>JALSKP010000809.1 GCA_026988815.1 Myxococcales bacterium
CACCTTCCCGGTATTCCATTTCCCGATGTCTTGGTTGAAGATTTCTGCTTGAAACATGCTGGACATGTTCACGACCTGAGCGGTATCCCAATTTCGGATATCTTGATTAAACGCCGACGCCTGCGCAAACATCTTCGACATGTTGGTTACTTTAGACGTATTCCAGTTCCCAATATTTTGGTTGAAAGAACCGTTTTTTTCAAACATTGATGAAAGATCGGTCACATTGGAAATATCCCAATTTCCTATATCTTGATTGAATCCAGTATTGGAGAACATCGCCGACATGTTTGTAACCTGGGATGTTTTCCAACTCCAGTTGGTTCCAATTCCATACAAACCTTGGTTATCGGAGAACATACCCGACATATCGGTGACCTCTTCCAAATCCGGCGTATCGGGAGCCATCACATCTAAGTGCTTACAACCCGCAAAGGCATTTCGCATCGTCGTCCAGCGGTTGGTCCCCCATTGTTTGATGGACAATATTTTTTCCGCGTCAGGTTTTGTAGGTGACATCGTAGGAAAACGTCCTTTAATACGAATGGTCTGAGGTCCAGGTATTTTGAAGGTATGGGTCATCGGACCAGTGATGTGGTTGTCAAAAACACCATCATTATCCCAATCCACGTCGGCTTGAGACCCGGTCGATAAGGATAGGGTAAACTGATTATTCTCCGAGGTTCCCTCAATCGTAGTATCAACGCCCATCACAAAATCGTCTGCGGATAATTGCGTCTTTGTTTTTGAATTCTTTTTTGTTTTTTCGGTTGTCGGGGCATCAGTGCATGCGTTGAAAATGAAAAGACCAGCAAACAGCACACTATAAATTTGGGGATGGATAAGTCGCATCATCTCGTGGTCCTCTTCATTTAACTATCGGAAATCTAAGTCCTACACTCTCAGTAATTGGGAAAATCGTCCAGGTAGAAGGCCATGTTTGTTTAAAGAAGAAGGGGAGTTTGAAGGGACACATATTATTCCTAGATTAGACCCCTCGTTTTTCCCCAGTCTAAAAGACGACAAATTTGCGTCTTTAATTGTTTACAACTCCTCGAAATAAACGATGTGATTTGCTAACTTTTAGCCTCCCTCGTCCGCGACTGCCATGAAGCATTATTTCTACATTTGCCTTTTCTTCCTTTTTTCATGCACTGGAGAGGTTGAAATTTCCGGATCGATGGAAGAAGATAATAATGGTGTCACGATTCCGAAGGAAAGTTGCGATGCACCCCGACCCCCGGTTATTGAGACACGTCGTTTAACGCCGGCAGAGGTCGAATCGTCCCTGCAGACCATTTTCGGAAATAGTATCAATGTTTATCAATTTAATGGATTGAGCCGAGGGTTGAGTCTGAGTGCATTTAGTACAGAACCTGCGGCAAATGCGACGAGTCGTGAGGCAATTCTGAGTATCTATGAGCTCAGCGAGTCCGTCGCACTTCAAATTCGAAATGATTTCCAGACCTATTTTTCCTGTACAGACACCACCAGTTGTGTGGACGAATTATCGGCCGGTTTTGGTCGATTGCTTTTTCGACATCGCTGGAGCAATGATGAAAAAGCGAGTTATTTAAAATTATCCCAGACCTTGGAAAACAAGGGTATGGTTATTGAGGACATTGTGGTTCTGCTCGTTGAAAAAACGATAATGTCGCCCCAGTTTTTGTTCCGCCTTCCATCCCAAGAATCCCCCAATAACGAAGACATCAAAACCTTGAGCGATGTTGAGTTTGCGAGTCGGCTGTCACTTGTTTTGGCGGGAAAGGTCCCCGATACCCAGCTGCTAGATGCAGCCGAAAGGGGGGATTTTTCCGATCCTCTTTTAGTAGAGGAACAAATCGCTCACCTCTTAAATGAAGGCGGAGGTTTCAATCGTTTTTTATTAGAATGGCTAGACCTCAAAACCAGTGAGGAGTTTGAGGCCGACGGAGAGGCGTTTGAATTTGGCCTATTGCAACGCCAGACCGTCATCAAAAACGGGGAAGCGTTTTTTCAGGATCAATTAGAAAATGGAAACTATAAAACACTTTTGACGGCCATCAATCCGGCTTTTGGCCCCTATGGGGAAAATGTCGGTATTCTCAATCATCCCTATTTTTTGGCCAGCCACGCGCACGCTTTTGAGGGATCAGAGATTCTCCGGGGTTCGCGCATTCTGAGTCGCGTTCTTTGCTACCGTTTTGGCAGCCTTCCTTTGAACGCCTTGGATGTGGAAAAGGGTCTGGTGAGTTCCAAACCGGATGCGAATAAAAAAGAGCTTTCTGAGGCGAGGAACGGGTTGCCCGAATGTGCGTTTTGTCATGAGTTGATTGATCCTGTGGGACTTGCCTTGGAATCCTACGGCGCGATTGGTCAGAGCCAAAATCGAGGATACGATGTTGAGGGGGCAATCAAAGTGGGCGGAACGATGTTCAACTTTAAGAACGCCGAGGAGTTATCCCAATCCATCGCCGAATCTGCGGAGTATGAGGATTGTTTTTCGAGGCAACTTTTTCGATTTACGATGTCGAGAATGGAAAAAAAAGAAGACGCGTGTTCCTTGGCCTACATCCGAGAAGAAATCGCAACGCACGACTTAAAAGAGGCCTTAACACATCTTTTTTCTTCTCCCTTGTTTCGTAACCAAAGCGCCAGAGGAGAAAAGCAATGATCAACAGACGTATGTTCTTGCGAGGGTCGGGTGGATTATTTCTGAGTCTTCCTTTCTTGCGAAGCCCATTACTTAGTGCTGCTGAGCCGGGGAGCATCAAGCGCTTTATCGTGTTCGTTCACGGTCAAGGGACTTTAGATGATGAATGGACGCCGAGTGTAACCGGGCGCTCTTATCAGATGCCTGAAATCTTGGCGCCTTTGGAAGCGGTCCGCGAGCATATCAATATTTTAAGTGGTATTGATAACGTTGTAAGGGGAACGATTCGGGCGGGAAATGGTCATAATCCAGCGGGGCGTTCTCTTTTAACCTGTTCGCCTTTCGCGGGATGCCTAGACGGTGCAGGTATTCTCAAATCAGACAATCATCCGGACAATGGCGATTCCTATTTCCCTTCGATCGACCAGGTTGTTGCCGAGCAAATCCAGCAAGGCACGCGGCTCAAGTCGCTCAATCTAAATGTTGGATCCAATAGTGTGGGTGAATATTCGATGCTTTGGGAAGGACAACCTGGTGCGTTGACGAAAGTGGATGGGACCGGGGATCCCCAGGTTATTTTTGAGCGTTTATTCGCGAATTTGGATCCTAATCAGGAAACGCCGCAAGCCCTACTCAGAAAAGAAAGCAATCTTGTTTTGAATGCGGTGAAGGAAGACTTTCGCAAACTCAACGAAAAATTGGGTGCCGCAGATCGGCTGCGTTTGGAGCAACACGCGGCGTTGATCGAGGGTTTGGAGACCCAGCTCGCCGGTTCGCTCGTCAATACTGCGGCATGTGCGGAACCTGTTTTAGACTTGCCTATTGACTTTGAATACAGTCAAGATTCTCATATGGGCGCAAGTTCCAAAGCCCATATTCGTTCGATGGTAATGGCGATGGCCTGCGACATGACGCGTGTAGGTACGCTTCAATATACAAACTATAACTCGCCACGATTTGGATTCCGCAGTTTGCCGAAAACGATTCCTGTGGATCCCCATTCCAATTGGCACGCGATGGTTCATGACGCTCGAAACGACGCATCTATTCGGCCAACGATGCGTAAAGTTTTTCAATTTTTTGCAGAGGAGTTTACCTATCTTATACAGGAGTTGGCGGTGACGCCCGATATTGATGGGAAGATGCTCATCGACAATACATTGGTGTTGTGGATTTCAGAATTTGGAAATGGAGGGCGTCACTCAACCTTCAACCTTCCAGTGGTGGTTGCTGGAGGTCCTGTTGGATCTTTGGGGCAGCACCTTGATCTTTCGAATCATAATTCTAGCGAATTGTTCACCGCGATTCAGCAGAAGCTTGGTGTTCAGCGATCCGACTTTGGATTAAAACGCGATCACGTTGGTGACCCTATCGTGGACTCCATTCCCAATTTGGGATAAAAAACCAGGTACTTTAATAAAATTTTCAAATATGTTGGATTGAACGCTTACAACTTGATACTCTTAGTCTTATTGAAAATATCGATTCTAGAATCCCGGAGTTTGAATGAAACTTCTGCTAAGTTTGTGCGTTTTGATCTCTTATTCTGGATGTTTGTCTGGAACCTTTGAGAGTTCATCAGACCCGAATACTTCTTCAACAACCACGCCTCAAGAAGATGTGGGTATTGTTGATACAACGACCACCGAAGACATGGAGCAGCCGAGCGAAGAATGCATCCCTGATGACATCTTTTTTAGTCGCAGCGTAAATACGATGATGACGGAAAATTGCAGCGGTTGTCACTCTGCAACAGGTGTTGCGGGGCAAAGTACCTTCGTCCTCAACTTTTCTGGTGGCTATGCAGATTATTTGGAACGCAACCTTGCCGTTTCTGAAGCGTCGGCAAAACGAAAGAACCCGGATTTTGATAATCGGGCGAGTTTGATTCTTAAGCCATTGGATATCGAGTCTCATGAAGGCGGGAAAATTTTCACAGAAGATTCCACGGAAGCCAAGATTCTTGAGGAGTTTATTCAACGGGTAGACACGCCAACGGATTGCGGAGACGCGGAGCCGGACCTTCCCTATCTTGATGGTGTGGCTCATATTGACGGATACCATCAGTTGCGCCGAGCGACGCTTTTGCTCGCCGGACGTCTTCCAAGCGAGGACGAGATCGCAAGTGTAGAAGCCAACGGAATGAGCGATAAAATCTATGACGATATCATGACCGAGGATGCATTTTATGCCTTTTTGGAAAGAGGCTGGAATGATATTTTACATACCAAAGGGATCGAGTTCCCACGTATTGGAATAGATAGTGGGACCTTTCCTCTCCGAGCGTGGTGGGATAAGCTTCCTAACGAAACAGATGCCGAAAAAGCTATTTATGCGAAGTCCAGACGAGGAACCTCGAAAGGACTACGCCAAGGACCGCTCAAACTCATCTCCTATATTATTCGCGAGAATAAGCCTTTTACCGAAGTGCTTACTGCGGATTACGAGATGGTGAATTATTATTCAGCCAAAGCTTACCTTGGAACCAAGCCTGCGGGTGCCGTTGACCTTGCCACTGCAAATTTCAGTGCAGCCGACGCACTACCTTTCAAAGACCGTAATGACATCAACGAATTCTTGCCGGTCACCTTCCCTGGCGGAGGAAATACGGGCATTCCCTCTGACGAAAATTACTACCATGCAGGTTTGTTATCCTCCTCAGTTCTATGGCAGCGTTATTCTACAACGGCTACAAATTTGAATCGTGCACGTGCACGCATTTTCTTTAAGATTTTCCTCGACACGAATTTATTGGAACTCGCACCTCGTGCGGGCGATGCAAATTTGATTGTCAATTACACGAATCCGACCAAAGATTTTAATCAGTGTAACGTTTGTCATTCACCGATGGATCCCGTCGCAGGTCTCTTGCAAAACTTCACAGCTCAAGGATTCAGACGGCCTTATAACGGCACGTGGAATCCCTCTTATACACCCGGTATTGGCGGTAAACTTATCCCAGCATCGCGCATCAAGGATCCAGAACGTTGGTTAGGAGAGGCCGCCACTGAGGACCGACGTTTCCCTCTTGCTATGGTCGCCAACGGATATTTCCTCCTAACAGGCAGAGAACGGCTCGATGCCCCGACGGACTTGAACGCGGTGTATTTTTCTGAACAACAGCGCGCTTTCGAAGAGCAGAGAAAAGAAATCCTTCGCATCGCAGATCTTTTTGAGAAAAGTAATTACGACTTCAAAGTGATCATCAAAGAGTGGCTTAAATCACCACTTATCACGGCCGATATCAGTGAAATCGAGTTAAGCGCAAAAAGAAAAGTCGAGCTCGGCGAGCTTGGGTTGGTTAACATGCTCTCACCAGAAGAATTATCGACGAAAATGAAAGCCTTATTCGGACGCTCGTGGGTAAATGGTAAGACTCAGCTTTTATCTGATTTTAGTCGCAGTTATGATGGACGAGATTACGCTGAATTCTACTATCTTTTTGACGGTATCGATTCTCGCGAATTAACAGCTCGTCTTAAAAATCCAAATGGTGTCAACGGCGCGGTAATGAACCTACTCGCTGAAGAAGTTGCCTGCCAAAATACGGCGTGGGATTTCTCAAAACCATCCGTAGAGCGTTTGCTCTTTCCAGGTATTGAGGCGACGACAACCAACGAGCAAGAAATTCGAGAAACTTTGGTCTATCTCTACGAGCGTATTCTTGGAGAACGTTTGCAAATTGATGATAAAGAAATCGATCGTGCCTACACTTTGTGGTCAAGCATTCAACAAGACGGCGAAGCCCAAATGGAAGAGGAGGGTTATCCCAAAGGCCTTATGCTCTCTTGTAACTCCGGCGCCGAGCGAACTGCTATCAATGCAGCTATTCCAGATGACCTCACTTATACCGTCCGTGCATGGCAATCTGTCATGGTTTACATTTTGTCTGATTACCGTTTCTTTTTCGAGTAGGAGTTAATTATGGATCGTCGCGATTTTATGAAATTAGCAGCTCTTTCGGGACTTGCTGTCGTTACCCCTTTCGCCCCAGAATTAAATGCCGCCGAAGGAAGCGATGGCCTTTATGACACCGGTAATTTTTTCATCGCCTTCGTCGCCGCCGGTGGATGGGATGTCACCAACTTATGTGACCCCAAAGGAAATTCTTCAGATGTCCATCAAAGTTTCGAGGCCTCGGCCATCAAAAAAGCAGGCAATATTTCCTATGCTCACTA
>JALSKP010000810.1 GCA_026988815.1 Myxococcales bacterium
GCTTCATCATCATCGAATTTCCAATCCGAAAGGCGAGGTGCGGGACCGCCATTTGGACCTACGATACACTCCATAACCAACACGCCTTCCATGAAGTCGTGAGGTTTGGGGACGCGAACACCGGCATTATAAAGCTTGTAAATCATATCCGATTCAGCCGAATTCCAGGCTTCCTCTTCCTTTTCTCGCCCGTAGCGACTGCGCTTATTCATCGCGCGTTGGTCGCGCGAGTTGCGCACTTTACGCCCCTCGGTGTAGGAGGACCGGTTACGAAAAGAACGCTCCTTCAATGATTTATAAACCTTTGCCGCACGTAATTCTCCCTCGCATTCGACGAGATAAACCTGGGCTTCTTTTCCACTCAATAAGGGACGAACGAGCCGGTCAATAATCCCGCATTCAATCAATGGCATAAGCCGTGGAGGTATTTTCATAACTTTACTCCTTACTTCTAAATCGCATTTACACGAAGACGCGCTGAGATTCCAGTGGCCAGCTTATCGAGCCTAAGGCCTCTTCGGTTCATTTTACGACGACCCACTTTTTTCTACAAGTTGCTCACATAATTCTCAAGAGATTCAACTAGGATTGGCAAAAAAATTAACGCCTATAACGGACCTTCTTTTTTCTTATTTTCAACGATATTCGTTTCAAGTTTAAATTGTGGGAAGAGAACTATCAAATCGAAATCCAACCTCTTATTCTATACGATTTTGGCATGTTTGTTATTTACTCGTTTTTACTAATCCAGAAGTTAGTATTGTTGCTATTGACGATCAGCCTCTCCTCCGTCAAAAGTACCCACAATAACTTGTCCCAAAATGTTGGGGGACCTTTGACCGAGAAACACATGAAAAAAGCGCTACTTGTCCTCGCCTTAACGCTATTATCGCATTGCTCCGAGGATGCTACTCAAAACGATCCCGGCGATTGTACGATGAAGAGCGTCGATGGCGCCAATTTTTGTATCTGGACCAAAACGGAATCCTTCCAAGATTCAGATTTCGAATGCCCAGACGCACTGGAGCATTTTCACAATGTAAAAGGTGTGGCAATTTGTTCTGATTCGACGAGGGCTCCCTCTCCCGATATAGTAGACTCTCTTACTAAAGATGCTCCCGATCCCGAGACCAAGCCAAGCGCTTGCAAAACTGGCGATATCGAAATCGCAAGTAAAGACGAGTGCGTAAAAGGAAGCTGTTACGATCTTGATTCTGGAAAATGGTGTACAGAAGAAACTAAGCCAGAAACATGTAAAGGCGAGGAAATCATGGTTTCCGATAAAGCCTCGTGTACCGAAAATGGTAGTATGTGTTACGAAATACAAAGCGGACAATGGTGTACTGAAAATCCCAGCTACCAATACATTCTACTTCGTGACACCACAAGCGGCGAAGGTTGCCAAGGGACGGATGCCGGTTCGGATCTTATGTGGATACAATTACTTGATGCCGATGGCTCGGGGCTGGCATGGGCATCGGTCGTAAAACATGATGTGGGTCGCGGTGTAGCCATGTTCAGTAACGCCTCAATCCTGAGTGGGTCACCGCCGATGGTCGACGCGTTAGGCTGCGCTCCCTTTGCGACCGAGGCGATTTACTCTATGGGTTGTGGCGGAAATGTCTTGTTCAAATTTGGCGAAAAAGTGCTTCCCAAGCCCATCGATATTCACAAGGGCGAAGCAAGCATTGTGGTTGGCGAATATGGGCTGGAATGTAATGGCAGCGACGCAGACGATTACGAACTTTTCGCATGTACGGACAGCGGAAAAGCGGCTACGGGCGACTATTCCTCTTGTCTTTTGAGTTTGGGTCCCAGCTCTGGTATTAACGTTTTTACTGTCCCAAAGTAATTTTTTTGGATTTTGTCGCTATCTTCCGACGGCGGCTAACGTAAACCAAATTCTGGAGGGGTGGCGTCGCGTTCTTGGCGTTTACGAATATCTTTTATCGTGTCACGTAAAGTGAGTCTCGGGGAGCGAGGATTCCATCCAAGTTTCTGTTCAGCGTTCTTGGAATCGATGTACCAATAGTAACCCGACATATCAACGGAGACCGGATCAACGGAGGCACGTTTACCAAATATGCGCATTGCCGAGTCGAGGACCTTGGCACCCATCACTGCCGCACTTTGCGGTAAATGTAATTTGGGTGGCGTTTTTCCCGAAAGAAGAGAGAGTTCATCGAAGAAAGATTCAACGGTCAGATTCTGAGCGCCGAGTAAAAAGTGCTCTCCTGCTTCGCCGACTTCCATGGCCTCGATAAAAGCGCTGGCGACATCGCGCACGTCGACAAAAGAAAGACCACCGCTGGGTACCGAAGGGATATCGCCATTGAGAAACTTCACCACGTCTTCGGTGGATGACTTTCTTTCATCGCCTGGTCCCAATAATAAGGTTGGACGCATCATAATAATGGGAAGATTATATTCGCGAATATAGCGTTCACAGACGCGTTCGGCATAGATCTTAGAAAGATAGTAGGGCCATTTAGATACAATATCTTCAACGGTGGGCGAACTATCATCGGCGATATAGTCGTCGAACTTACTAACTCCAACGGTCCCACTGGTCGATGCGACCACGATTTTCTTTACTTTGGTCCCAACAATACGGTCGAGCAAATGACGGGTCCCATCGACATGAAGTTCGTACATGAGATGTGCGCTTGAGGGGTCACGTTCTACTCGCCCGGCTAAATGGTAAACATACTTAACATTTTCCAATGCGCGTTTAAGGGCATCATGATCTAATAAAGATCCCTCTATCTGTTCAATTCCCAATTCGCCAAGTTCGTAATCAAAGGACCGCGTAAGGACTTTTATTTTTTTCTCTCCTTTTTGGAGAAGTTGTTCGATTAGATGTCGCCCTAAAAACCCTGTACCACCGGTTACTAGTATGGACATTCTTACTCCTGCAAACGGAACACGGATTGGAAACGAACGAGGAGGTCCGGAGAGCTCGTTTTAATCGTTCCGTCCATGAACTCATCGAAGGTGGGAACATATTTTTCTTGAACGAGTTTCTTAAAAAAGATGGGATTGGTTTTGATCACGCAATCGGCACCCTCTTTGGGTTTGGCATTGTAAATTTTGCAACCATCTGCGTCTGCGACAATGGTCCACTTGTGGGTATCCACTTGGCCCAGACTAAAATAAAAGGTGATTTCTTGATCGAGTTCGTCTTTCTTGAACTTCCCTTTTAGACCGTCGAAGACAGCATCCAAATTGTCGCCTTCGGTTTTCGGTTGGCCTAAATCGCGAAGCGCGGCAACGGCATCATGTGCGGCTTTTGCGACATAGTCAGCCTGCTCGCTTGATGACAAGGACTCAATCTTGGGCATTAACTCACGAATGGATATAGGTTTACCAATTCTTACTTTCAGGTTTCTCGACGTGAAAGAAGGTAGGGTCTGGCCTTTGGGGAAAGACTGATAGGTACCCTCTACCCAAAGGGGCAAGATATCAACTTGATGGCGAACGGAAAGATAGCCTACACCTTTTCGAAACTCTCTAAGTTTACCATCTTTGGATCGCGTCCCTTCTGGAAACATTAAAATGGTTTCCCCAGCTGCCAATGCTTTGGATACGGGCTCCATGGATTTCATCGGATTACCGGAACGTTCTAAAGGAATCAGATTTGTAAAATTCTTAAAGAAGGTTTTACGCGTCGGATTTTTAAAGAAGTAATCGGCTGCAGCTAAGGCTCGAATATTGGTTGCAAAATCGCCCAATGCGTATTTCACCAAGCCCATATCAAGATGGCTAGAATGGTTAGAGACGACGATAATATTGGGATTATGAAAGGGGATGTTAGCCTTTCCAAAAACTTTTGTATTGAAGAAGCGTCGATAGGATCCCATCTGGGCCTCATAAAGAATACTCTTTCCAAACTTCGCGACTGGATTGGGAACATCATATTCTTCGATACCTTCTGTCGCGTTTTCGATTGTTAGGGCGCCCCGATTATCGTTGTTCACGAAGGCACGTAATTCAGAAACGCTATCGATGTTTACCAACGCATCGGCAGTCGTTGGAATACCACGCTCGGCTAGAATAGAGGCTAGTTCGACGACCATAAGCGAATCAAAACCGAGATCGTCTTGAAATCTAGACGAGGCGGAGATTTTTGAAAGGGGAACACCGGTCATTGTCGATAAGATTTTAGTCAGCCAATCTTCTGATGAAGTTGCGGTTTCGCTCGTCGCGTTCAAGCGTTCGATAATGGCGACAACCTCTTTTCGTTTTACTTTTTTGGTAGCGGTTCTCGGTAATTCTTCGTCCCAAAATTTTATGACAGATATTTTTTGGTGTGCCGGTACGCGCGATCCTTCCACGCGAATCCAGTCACGAATACGCTGGTGAGCGATGGCAACTTCTTCTCGATCACAATCCTCCTCAACATCAGGACGAATAAGAGCGGCAACGCGCTCGCTTCCATCACCAATCGGTAGACCCACAACAGATATTTCGAGAATGTAACTACATTTACCATATAGTTCGTCGAGCTCGTCGGGGTAAACATTTTTACCACTTGAGGTAATGATGACTTCTTTAGATCGACCGACGATGGATAACCTGCCCTTTTTATCTAAAGAGCCAAGATCGCCGGTGTATAACCAACCGTCCTTAATCGTCTTATCGGTTGCCTCTTCGTTTCCGAAATATCCGAGCATCACCGATTCGCCGCGAGCAATGACCTCGCCTACGCCCTGATCGTTAGGCTCGTGAATTTTAATTTCAATATTGGGAAGGGCTTTTCCAACCGTTCCGGGTTTGATGCCATCCTTGGGTTTGGTAACCGTTAGCACGGGTGCGGCTTCGGTCAAACCGTAGCCCTCGTAGAGATCAAAGCCCAATCCGTAGAAAGAGTTGAGAACATCATCGGGTAATGCGGCAGCGCCGGAGATCATATAACGAATCTGGCTGCCGAAACTACGGTGCACTTCTGAGAATACCGTCGGTCCAATATTGATTCCGGTCTTCTTTCGCAGCTCCCGATTGAAGGCATTTAAACGTTCAAAAAGAAAACGCGTTGCAGGAGAAGCGGCATCGACATTTTGCTGGATCCTTCGATCCAAAAGTTGCCATAACGCAGGAACGCCGATCAAGGCGGTGATGCGCGTATTCTTCATCGCCGATCGAAGTTCGTCGCCGGTAAGCTCGGCAATATAAGTAACTGTGGCGCCACGCGAAAAGGGCATTAAAAAGCCGCAGGTAAACTCAAAGGTATGGTGCAAGGGAAGAACGGATAGAAAACCATCACGATGATCGATTTCAAAGGTACCCGACATATTAAAAAGCAATGCCGCGAAATTGGCGTGAGATAATTTTACGCCCTTGGGCTCGCCCGTTGTTCCAGAGGTATAGATCAAAGAGGCGACGCGACCTTCAATTTCTTCGGTGTAGAGTTCCGAGGAAACCTGAATCTTTTTTAGCTTCGGAATCTCGCCTGCTAAAAATGCTTCGAGCGAGATCGCGGGAACCTTACTTTTTGCATCCTTTAATGTTTCGAGAACTTCATCGTCAGCGACGATCAAGGCTGCTTTACAGGCATTGATAATATTATCCAACTGAAGGCTAGTCGATTCGCGGTCTACCGGAACGGCAATGCCATCACTTTTAACAATACCAAAATAGGAGGTTGCCCATCCGGGTGAATTTTTGGCACAGATAAGAATGGTTCCTCCTGGAACGAATCCTGATTCCTTCAATCCTTTTCCTGCCGCTTTCACGTAGTTCTCGACATCGGAATATTTCCAGAGTCGATCGATAGTCTCATCACTCTGATACTGGAAAGCCACGCGATGAGGGAAGTTAATAACGGAGGCGTCGTAGAGATCGATGATAGATTTGTACTTATAGCCCTTCGCTTTGGTTGACTTCATTTTGTCATCAAGGTCCTCAAAAACATATTTTTTTAGACCTGGCATGTGGCATTGGATGATGTATTCGCGCCAATCGAGATCTTCGATCATGCCGCCATAGCGTTTGTGTTCATCGATCTGAATATGCCCCCTTAGGGTTTCGATATTTCGTGCGCGAAAAGTATAATTAAAGTCGAAAATAAAGACTTCAAATATTTCGAATATTTTGTCGATAAAGCCTGATGCCTTTTCGATCTTTTTAGTCTCATCGCTTACGACTTCTAAGGCCAACCCAATACCGCCAAGTTCCTTGGTCGGTACTTTGGAGATGAAAGATTGAATGCCTTTTGCCACTTTATTAAAACGCGGAGCAGAAAGACGATTGTATTTAGATTTACTAACGCCGTGTGCGTCAAATTGTGCACGAACAAATTTTTCGAGAGAAGAAAGCGAGGTTTCTTTGGGTAGCATCTGCCTTGCCGCCAAACTCATCAGTTCAATAATACGAATACCTGAGATAGGATTCCTATCGCTGGATCCTGCGTGGTAGACGTCGGAGTGCATATTGTGAACAAGGCCCGCGCCGATAGCCAACATACTTCCAACCACCATGTCGACAGGGATAAGATCCAATCTCACATCGCGGGTAGGGAAAAAACGGTGACCTTTCCATACCAAATAAGCAATGGGAGCGCTGGTATTTGAGCCCTCATTCCAACCCTTGATGGGAAAAGAGACCGCACTTTCAATAATCGTGGGTCTGAAAATCGCGACGTCGATACCCACAGCATCTTCAGCAAAAATACGCTCACCGAGAGACTTTGTGTAGGTATAAATATTTGACCAACCCCAGTGCGCGGCGCGTTCTTTACCTGCATTGGATAGACGTTTGCGTATCCATTCTCGCCGTTGTTTTTTGACTTCTTCGGCAAAAGAGGA
>JALSKP010000811.1 GCA_026988815.1 Myxococcales bacterium
CAAAATTCGGAAACGAAGTTGATGACAACCTTCGTGAACCTCTTTCCAAAAACGCGCTTTAATCCAGGCAGCCATTCTTGTTTTTAACGAAAAAAAGTGTGAGATTACATGCTCTCCTCAGCGGTTTGTTCATGCGCGTTTTTTCATTTCTACTCCTCTTTCTATGTCTTGCTTTTCAAAGCGAGGCCTATTCAGAAGAAAAGGCAGAAAACAAAACCGAGGAGAGTCTCGCGCCCGACGAACAGAATAATATCTTCACCGATGCTCAAAAAGAAAAAATGGAAGAACAAGGATTCATTTTCGAGCGCGAACAAGAAACCTATAACAATACCACCGCATTTATCCTGGCACTAACTCTGGGATTTGGTGTTCACGGCGCCGGGCACTTTTACTCCGGCGATACGAGAACGGGATTCACCCTCCTTGGAATGGAGGTCCTTTCACTTGCATTATTATCAGGCGCGGGATTGGCCTACCTTTCAAACGAAGACGAAAACACCCCTATTATTGCGCCGCTTTTTCAGTCCGGTTTTGCGCTATTCGTTTTTTCATACCTCGCCGATGTCGCGGGGAGCGTCTCGGGCTCCAAAGCAGCATTAGCCTTGCCGCCCAAAGAAGACGATCGGATCGATTTTTCGGCGCTCTATAATTTCACCTCATCGAGAGGAAGTCCGTACCGTCACGCGTTGAACGCCCGCCTTGGCTTAGACACCGAATTTTTTATGGCCCGAGCGGAAACGACTCAGGAAGTCTTTCTTGAAACGGCCGTCTACCAAGGGCGAGCCCAAGGGAAATTGGGCTTAGACGGAAGTCGTTCCAAAATAGCGGCCGAGGTTTTTGTCGAGTATCTTATCCATTCTGGAAGAGGGCCCTTTTCTAAAAGCGCACTCAATGGACGCTTTATCGGCGAACTTGATTTAGGCGACCTCTTCAACCAATTGCGAACCTTTAGTGTGGGAGTCGAACTCGGTTTCGGATCCAATTGGTGGAGTTTTGCAGATTCGGAGAACAAACTAGAAGTTCAAAAACAGGAAAACACCTACCCCGTTGATTTCTACGCGACCGTCCAACTTTCGCCTCGTCTTTATGTCAAAGGTGGATACGGTTATTCAAAAAGTCCCGTTATCGCATCCATCACGCCTTTATTGGGCGTCTTCCATCTTGAAAGCTCTTTTCGAACAACTGAAAACATAAAATTGCTTTTCGAGTTGCAAGCTGGCGACGGATTCTCAGGCGCATTAGGCGCCTCAATACGAATCTTTTAATCCCTCCAAGATTGTCGCAAAGATGAAATTCCGGTAAGTAGACTTTGTCTTCGATTTTACTAAAAGCGAAAAATCATGAGCGTCCTCTCCCTAACAAACTTAAAAAAATCCTTTAGAAAAGTCGACGCGGTAAAAGGCTTGAGTTTTGATATTCAACCTGGGGAATTTGTCGGCCTAATCGGGCCCAACGGCGCTGGAAAATCAACGACGATGAATTGTATTTGTGGTCGAATTCTGCCTGATGCAGGTGAGATAAAGGTTGATGGTGTTGATATCTGGAAAGACCCTATCGCGGGTCGAAAATCGGTCGGGTTCGTACCACAAATTTTGGACCTCCCCGCTTTTTTGACCGCCGAAGAGTACCTTCATTTTATTTCAGATTTACGGGAGACCCCTGCAAGCGAGCGTACGGAAATCGATGAGCTCCTCGTTCTAACGGAATTGGACAAGGACCGTCATCGGATTATCAAAGAATTTTCTGGCGGCATGCTTCGAAAGATCGCAATCTGTGGCGCACTTATCGGCTCTCCAAAACTGCTCATTCTAGACGAGTCCTTCGTTGGACTCGATCCCGAATCGACCTTTCGCATTCGCCAACGCCTTTCCAATTATTGTGAAAAAGGTGGCGCCATTATCCTTTCCAGCCACATTCTTGATATGCTGCAAAACGTGTGTAGTCGCGTTGTGATGATCGTCGATGGAGAGCTTCTTTTTGATGAAACAATGGAGGCGACCCTGGGTCGATTGGAAGGACAAGATCTAACCGCCGTTTATCTCGATGGCGTCGGAAAGCTAAGTTAAGCTCACGAGCGGCGCATCAAAGGCGATTTTAATTTCCAAACGTAGGTGCCTTCCACGCACCATCTTGAATTTATTGATGTCATATTCTCCAAAAAGGTGCGCAAAGACGACTTAAAACCGGGAGGATTCGAAGGAGTTTACTTTGTACTCCCCCTTCCTTGAAACGATAATCTGAACATGTCCACCGGCGTCAAGATAGGCCATCAACCAAAAATCTCCGTTCCTCAAACCTATCTCTTCGGCTTTCGATTGCTCCTCTACTTTTATTAAAAACCCGCGGTCTTTTTCAGAAAAAGTGACGCCCAATTCGACCTTTAGATCCTCTTTTTTAATGCGATTTTTCGGAAAGTTAGAGCTCCCAATTGTTGTATTTAGAACGACCCCTTTCTCCAGAAAATCACCAATTTTCCCTCCACCTTCTCCGCGCTGAGCATCTAGAACCAGCAGACTCAATTCGTCCACGTTTTCCTCTCGAAACTCGGTTGGCAATTGGCCTGAACTTGAAGCGACATCAACGAGTGTCGTTCCTCTCCACAGCATGATATAAGCGTTATTGACGGGCGAGTTATGATCGTCGATGACCCAAAAGCGGAGCGTTTTTAGTGCTTTCAACGCGAAAGAAAAAACCTCCGATTCTTTCGTATCAAGAGTGTATTCTCGCTCCCCAATACGAGCGTTCTCAACAACCAAACGATAGGTAGAGGGATAAAGTTCGCCCTCCCATTGGGCGTTTTCGCCGCTCAACAAATCAAATTGTATTGGGATTTTGTCTCCACCAAACACCAGAAACATCTTCGTTCGCCCCCACTTTTCTGCAGCATTGCCTTCTATCTTTACTTGGATGAGAGTCGGGGAATCGAGCTGAATTTGAGTGCCCTCGGTGAGCGATTGGTTGAGTTTCACGACGCCTTTCTGGGTGTGAATAACAAGTTCAAATTCTCCCTCAGGACAACCGCTAAGTTCAAAATCTCTATCCGATGTTGCACGAATGTCGCATTCGGCGTGAGATTGACGGGCTGAAATACTCATTATTTTGACCTTCGTAGGTGTAGTGACACGAAAACGAATGCGTTTTTTTAGATCGAACTCTCCCATAAGCGCCAATTCTACCCGGCCTTCTTGAATGGCCGAAGGCTGCGATTTAAAGCCTCCCAAGAATGCCGTAAAAAGCGCGTCATCTGGGACGCCGCCGAAGGTTAAACTCCCATCGCTTTGGCTGGCTTTGGCTTCTCCGATTTCTTCATTTCCTTTCTGAGACCAAGAGACAAGCGCGCCGGCGACCGGATTTCCCGTCGGATCACTTACCCTCACCGAAACCTGTTTTCCTTTTTTTAGTTTTACGATATTTTCAGTCGAGACATTGTACCTTGCATGTGCAGTTACAAATTTCGTATGGCGGACAACCAACCTTCCTTCGGCGTTGGAGGATTGAAGCGAAAAGTTCCCGAACAGATCGCTGCGAACAATATCGGAGGCATAGTCCTTTTCTCCATAACTCTCGATAAGGGCATCGGGCAGACCCCTGCCTTCATCGTCCGTTACCTGACCTTTTACATCGTAAAGCCTTCTACTTTCTAATAAAACCTCAACACCATCCATACCATGAACGATCTCTTTTTCGGCTCTCAACTGGCCTTGCTTTGCACGAAGAACGTAACTCCCCGCAGGTATGTTTGGAAAAGAAAGCAAGCCCTGCTCGTCGGTCAGGCCCTCGATCCAAATCAAAGAAACCCCTCCTCGACCGAGTTTAACCTTTGCGCCCCCGACCGGTTCTCCCTCTTTATCAAGAAATTTAAGGCTGAGAGCATGTGAAGCTTTGAGCTCAAAGCTTTCCTTCGGCGCCCCTTGCAAAGGTCCCCAGAACGCTGCCCCCGGTTCATCAACTTGGCGCACCAGAATTTCAAACTCGCCTTTAAATACATCAAAGAAAGATTTCGAAATCCTACCCGTTGCGTCGCTTTCGATTTTTTTTGGGGGGTACATTCCTGGTGCACTTGCCAGTATCGTGGCGAGCCTAGATTTTCCGTTAAACGTAAAATGAAGGGTTTGTGCATCGGGCAGATCATCGGGACTTTTCTCCTTTGGTTTTAGATTACCCAAAACCTGAAGTTCTTTTTCCTCGGGTGGTTCGACAACCTTTTCGGGTTCAACCTTCGGCGACCTAAAAATAGCGACCAACACCAAAAGAAGGATGAGGCCAATCCCAAACACGCGCCATTTCGTTAAACCTGGTTTCATCGGACTCCAATAAAAAACCCGCTATCGACTTACGCGACAGCGGGCTTTTTGTCACGAGGGCGCAACTTTGTTTTAAATTCTTTAGACGTTGGAGATTTTTTGGCGAACCTCTTCGACGAGGCTACTGATATTGCCCGCATTTTCGGCGGCGTTAAACCACGATTCTCCATCTTCTTGATTTGTCGTTTTCATGTGCTCAATGCAGCCGCTAAGATTGGCTTGAACGAGAGGATGCTCAAAGCAAAGCGACAAAAAGCGTTTACCTTTGTCCGTCCAAAGGGATGAACATGCAGCGAGAAATTCTTCTGCGTAGGGGTCCGAATCAAGGTAACCAAAGGTTACCCGGGTCGGAAGGGGGAGGCCAATTAATCGTGTTGCAATAAAAGGATTGCTGATAAAGGCTCTCAGAGTCGTGCTTATCGCTTTGTTCAACTCGCCGACTTGAAAGTAGGCCAAGGCTAAGTTGTAGAGGACGGCTGGCTCGGGATCAACTTTCTCATAACTGAGAATGGCGTCGGCGATTTCGCCTCTAAAATGACGTAGTTCGCCAGCCATATATCGACATCCGCCGTAATCTTCTGGATTCATTTCCGCGAGGGAATCAAACATCGGCAAGGCTTCGCCAAAACGTTCCAACTGATAGAGTGCGAGAGCGTAGCCTTCCATCGCTCGTAAAAAAGGACGGTTGGCGTCAGAAAACCAGTTCACTCTTCCTTCTTCAGGAAATCCCACGCTCATCGCTTTCTCGTAGATCGTGACCGCGTCTTCCATCTCTCCTTTTTCCCAAGCAACAAGACCAAGGTGATTGAAGAGTTCGGTATCTTTTGGAAACTTCTTGATCGCGCCAAGTAAAATACTCTCGGCATCGTCCAACCGATTCTTTGCAATCGCCTCTAATGCGCGTTGGAAAATAACGTCTCTTTTCACACCCGGATTGAGGGACAGTTTTGAAATACGGTTCGACTCGAAAGCAAGCCTGCCAAGAAGGGTTTCAAACTCGGTTCTAGAATTGATGGAGATATCTTCGATATCGTCGATACTTTTTAGAAGCTCGGCAACGTCTCCCAATAACTCAAGTAATACTTTCACTTTTCCTCGTCTCGCTAAGTAGAAGTACAATCTGTCTTATCTTTTGGATTGGTCAAATTTTTCTAAAGTAAATTCTCGAATAAAACAGTTTCAACTTCAGAAAAGGTTACCTACCTCGTTGTTTTTGAAGGCCTTCCCCTGTGTTAGGTTTTTCTAATTAGAGCTTTTCAAAATCTCGAAGCTGCTCTTCAAAAACCTTTGCCGAGCTCGTCGGCAACTTACAAACGAAGTCATGACATACATAAGCTGTCGCTTTTCCCGCCTTTGGTACTTTTTTAGAGAGCCAGGGAACAGCCTCTACTAACTCTTCGTTCTCTCCTGAGGCGACGAAAAAAGTCGCATTTGGATTAAATAATCGCATCTTTTTTAACAGATCTTCATTTTTTTCGCCGACAATAAAGACCTCTTTAGACATATCCGTATAGCCGTCCAAGGCTACCAACATCGTCGGAGAAGACGTCGGCGAACGACGAAAGCGAGAGGAGTAGGCCGCGAAAATCGCGTCCATTCTTTTGTTCCATTTCTCGTCGTTGGTGATGCGTTTCCATATCATCGCGTTCATTGCAGCATAAGCATTTGCTGATGGAAGTGCCCCATCTTTCCACGCTTGTTCGTTTATTAAAACGGGAGGCGCACGTTTGGAACGTCGATTGTACACACCCTTTTCTAAGAAATTTTCATCAAAATCCTCTTGGAGCCCTTTGGCAAAATGATACCATTTTGTATCCGCGCTCACTTGAAAGAGTTTCAACGCGGCGTGAATCGTAAACGCATAATCCTCGGCAAGCGCAATCGGTCCTTTCTTAAACCCGGTCTTCTGAGAAATACCAGAACGATAAAGCACGCCCTTTTCACTGAGATTAGCGTCGATGGCGTCCAAAATCTCCCCTGCCCTTTTCGTGAACCTTGGATTGGAAAAAACAAAACCAGCGCTTGCAAACGCTTCGGCCGCGAGCGCATTCCACGCGCAAACGATCTTATCATCTCTATCTGGAGGTGTTTTGGACTTTCGTTTTTGGTAAAGCACCTGCCGAATCTTGGCAATTGAGGATTGGAGTTCAACCTCGCTCAATCCATATTTCTCCCGAATTTCACTATCCTTCCTTCGCCGCGTTAAAATATTCTTTCCCTCGAAATTTCCCCCTTTCGATATCCCAAAATAGGTCAAGGCGAGGTCATTTTCAAAGAGCGCTTTCACGGCGCCATAACTCCAGATGAAAAAGGTCCCTTCCTCGCCGCCGCTATCAGCGTCAGTTGCAGCATACAACGCCCCATTGGAATCAAGCATTTCGCGCTCGAGGTATTCAAGGGTTTCAATAGCAACGCGTTTATACTTTTCATCGCCCAAGAATTGATAAGCCTCAGTGTAG
>JALSKP010000812.1 GCA_026988815.1 Myxococcales bacterium
ATAAGGATTGCCACGCTGTCAAAGCGGCAAGGGGAACGGCTGCGGCCTCATTCCAACTTAAGGTGGTTGGTTTGGCTGCGATCTCGCTTGCCTTAACTGCAATGAATTCTGCGTAACTTCCATCGCGTCCAATATCCGGGCGACCATAGACAGCATCCCCCTTTTTCCACTCGCCTACTGTTGTACCAAGCTTGACGATTTCACCGGAAAAATCCCATCCAGGAATGAAAGGAAGTGGGTAGTCCAAAAATCCGACCAGATATCCTTCGCGCGCTTTCCAATCGACGGGATTAACGCCTGCAGATTTTATTTTGATGAGGACTTCGTCTGCCGCAATTTCCGGTATCGAAGTGTCTGCATAAACCAATACATCACGTCCGCCGTAACTTCGAATTTGAATAGCTTTCATCTGATTATTCATTTTTTTTCTCTCTTGTAAAAACTCAATTATTTGAGAATTACAATCTATTCATCATCAATCCTCTTGATTAGGGCCAATTATAGGCTAGGTTTGTTTCCATAATGGAAACAATCTATAATAGAAACAAACAGGATGACCATGGCTAAACACGATGATCCCCTAACTGGAATGGCTCTTTTTGCGTGCATCGTTCGACTCGGGAGTTTAACTGCCGCGGCCGATTATCTTGGTCAAAGCAGATCCTCGGTAAGTAAACAACTTAAAAATTTAGAAGAAAGATTAGGGGCACGACTATTACAAAGAACGACAAGGCGTCAATCGTTGACGCAGGTTGGTTCAGAGATCTTGGTGGAGGCGGAGAAAATCGAACAGGCTTTGCTTGCCGTTGAAAATATACGGGACACTCATCAGAACGACGTGCGGGGATGTTTGAAAATTTCGTGTTCGAGTTCTCTTGGCCGTACCCAACTTCTTCCGATTTTATGTGAATTTTCAAAGCAATACCCCTTGGTTGAGATCAATTTACAACTCGAAGACAGGCTCGTTGATTTGGTCGAGGAGAAAGTCGATGTTGCGATAAGAGGAGGATTTCTACCCGATTCGAGTCTTATTGCTCGGAAATTGGGTTATTTCAGAGGGGAAATTTGTGCGAGTCCATCGTACTTAGAGAAGGCGGGGAGGCCGAAGTCGGTTCTCGATTTGGTAAACTTTGATTGCCTATATTACGCGAATTCGAAAACGAAAATGGACCTTTGGCACTTCGAAGGACCCGAAGGAGAAACCTCGGTCAGGGTGAAAGGGCCCTTATTAGTCAACGATGCAAAGGCGCTTGTTGAGGCGGCTGTTGCCGGGTTGGGAATTCTTCTCATTGATAAGACGATGCTAGAGGTTGAACTCGAGACTGGAAAATTAGAAAAGATTTTGCCGAATTATCATCCTATACACGACCATCCGATCTATGCGGTCTATCCAGCGAGAGAGTTTTTACCGGCCAAAACACGGGCTTTTTTGTCTTTTATAGATATCCATCTCAAACCTAGAATCTCCCAATAAATTTTGGTTGGTTGAGGTAGCAAAGAGACCCATTGTTTTATTCGGCTTTGAAATAAGTGAAGGGTCTAGATCACCTCGTCTGATCCAAATTCGAAGCGAATCGTCGATTGTCCGTGGCCGCGAGGTTCGACGACAATCCGTGAATCCACCATTTCTCGCAAAGAGGCGACATGGCTGATAATGCCAATCTGGCGCTCTCCATCACGGTGCAGCTGGTGCAAGGTAGACAAGGCAAGGTGGAGGGCATCCTCGTCGAGAGTACCAAAACCCTCGTCAAGTAAGAGGGTCTCAATGGGCATCGCTATTTGGCGGTAATCGGCCAAGGCGAGCGCCAATGCGAGGCTAACCAAGAAGGTCTCCCCACCAGAAAGCGTCGTTAGAGGACGCTCGGAATTGGCCTGGTAACGATCTTTTATGATGAAATCCAAGGTCATTCCCCCACCCATAGGTAAGGCCAATTGGTAGCGCGGATAAAGGTGGCTGAGACGATGGTTGGCTCGGTCGATGAGACCTTTCAAATTTAAGCTTTGGGCAAATTGCTGAAAGCGCTGTCCATTGCCCACACCGATGGTTTGATAGATAGCCGTCCAGATATCGAGCTCTTTTCCGATTTTCTTTTGCTCTTTAACAAGCCCGCGCACCTTGCGTTCGCTCTTTTCGAAGACCTCCCACTTCTCCATTGCTTGACCGAGAATCACGGCCAGGTCTTCGCTTTCTTTTTCGCCTTCCATCGCCAAGCTTTCGAGAAGGGGAACCTCCCTTTCCTCAAATTTTTTCGGACGATTCTCAAAATGAGATGTTTTTTTCTCACTCAAAAGCTCCGTTTTGGACCGAGCATCATCTAGAGATTTGTTAAGCGTTGTTACTACTTCTTGGTATTGTAGTCGTTTCTTATCACTCAAAAGAACTGATTTTGCTTTCTCCAAAGAAAAATCAATGGCATTCAATTTAGTATCTTGCGTTGCTAATTCTTTGCCGAGTGCGAGTCCCTTTTTTTCTAAATCGCGTTCCGCGTTTTCAAGCCTCTCGTTGTGTTTGATACGAAAGTCTTCATATTTACGAAGCTTATCCACGACGCTAGCTTTTTCTTTTTCGGAACGATCGATGGCATCCTCGAACTCCTTTTGAATGTTTTCGGGATTTTTCCCATCAAAAAGATGGGCTTTTATTTTCTCCGATTTCTTAAGCTTTTTAAGTGTTTGCTTGAGGCTGTGCTCTAATTTGAGGATGCCTTTTTTACGAATCTCACTTTCTTTATCCAGCGTTTGGATGTTGTGTTCTAGATTTTCTTTGGTTTTTTGGAATGCCAGTCTTTGCTCTTCCAAGGTTGCGATACGCTTGGACTCTTTTTCGATCTCATCGATGGTAAAGCTTTCGGGCAGCGCGATATCGACTTTTTTAAGGGTCTTTGAAATGTCTTTCCACGCGTTCTCTCTCGCAAGAATAAGCGAGTCTTTGGCATCTTGTTTGCCGACGATAAAGGTTTCTTGGTTTGTATTTTCGTTATCGAGTTTATCGACCCGAGATTCAATTTCACTCACCTCAGAGATCAGGCGAGCACGACTGTCTTTGGTTCCAGCAACCCTTTCGGAAAGAGAAGAAATATCACCAACGGCCAGACGCAAGAGCTCTATGCCTTGCTCTGCATCGGCGATATAGCCTTCCAATAATGCAGAATTCTTGAGCTGGAAGGATTCCATTGGATTGAACCCCGCTTTTTCAAGGCATTCCCCGAAGACCCGTTGGTCTTGTTCAAGTCGCTCTTTGACGGCGATGATTTGGGCATCCTCATGTCTTCGCTGCGTTTTCTTTGCCACTTTTTTCGATGTGGCTTTTTGTAAACCAGCTCTCGTTTCTTGGACCGCAGATTCCGCGATTTTGAGTTCCTTTTTTAAGCGAAGAAAATCAAGCTCAGCGATTTCGTGTTGTTTGGAAAGTTCCTCCGAAGCGCAAAAAGGATGGATGGGGCTGCCGCAAAGCGGGCAGGGCAGACCTTCGTGCAGGGATTCTCGGAGTTCGGATAAGGCGCGGACTTTTTCGTTCAAACGCATCGTCTGGGCAAGTTGATTTTGTAATTCAATTTGCGTTTTTTCAAGTTTTTTTAAGCCTTCAATTTCGCGGTCAACGCGATCGAGGAAGGTTTCAATCTCAGTGATGCGTCGATAGCGATCGTCCTTTTCCGCCTCCGATTGTTCAATTCGAATCAACATAAGTTTTGATTCGCGGAGCGCTTGGGCCTTCGCGTTGGTGTAATCAAGCTCACTTCTTAATTCACTTAAGGGGCGATTTTTATTCGCAGCGACCGCCTGTTCTAGATCTCGTGCTGCACGGGTTGCCGCCGCTTTTTGTGCCCTCAAGGAGGCTTTGAGTTTCTTCAGTTTTGGTTCCTCAAGTCCGATGAGCTCTTTTCTTGCCTGGATCTCTTTTTGTGCGGCATCGATTTCTAAATCGAGGGTTTGAAGTTTTCCTTTAGCCGGCGCAATAACGCTTTCGAAGAGGGAACGTATAGACACCATTTTTGTGGGAAGCCCTACACGGGCGCCCAATTTTTCCACGGCATTGTTAAGCGAGACAAGGCTCTTTTCTATTGCCGCGGCTTTGGCTTTGGATGTTTGAACTTCTCTTTGAACAGTTGAAAATAGATGACGCTCGCTTTCGAGATCTGTTTCTAAGGAGCGCTTTTCGATGACCAGGTTTTGTAATTGGGTTTGCATTTCTATCGCCCGTTTTAGATCCGGCTGGGCATCTTTGAGTTCACCTCTTGCACGAAGGACGCTGTTTTGGCGCTCAACCAATTCCTTGTTTAAAAGGTCTTCTTTTTTACCTTCTTCGACCAGTCCTGCTTTCAATTCAGGAATGAGAAGCTCCAAGGCTTTGCTTTCTTTTTCGAGGGTCTCAATCTTCTCAATAAGGTTTTTTAAGTCTCGTACTTTTTCATCGTCGATGAGCGCGTTGAAAAGATCTTGATGGTTTTTTACATCTTTTTCAGCGCCCTGAAGGACAGCGTTCAAACCACGTAGTTCCAGCTCTAAGCTGAGGGCTTCCTTCTTCCATGCAAGATTTTTTCTAGCCTTTTCGGCGTTCTTTTTTGCCCTCTTTAACGCCTTTTCGGAGTCCTTGACGGCATTTTTTAAACCTTCGGGCTCCAAGTCAGAATCAGGATATAGTTCCTTGATTTTAATAGAAATCGTTTGAAACTTTCGGTCAACTTCACGTTTCCTAATCGCTGCCAACTCTCCAATTTTCCGAAATTTATCTGTACGTGTAAGCCTCTCTAGAATGTTTGCCTTCTCTTTAGAGCTTGCTTTCAGAAAGGCGTTAAATGCGCCTTGGGCGAGAAGAATAGTTCTCTGAAAATCGCCAACATCGAGGCCTTGGAGGGCAACATCAAAATGGGGCTGGAAGAATTTTTCGCGATGATCGGAAACCACAAGTTGAAGCTCACCGGAGGGCTTTCGTAAATATAAACTCCGTTCCGGTTTTTGTACCGCCCCCTCGGGATTGTTATAGGCGCGTCGGCAAGACCACGTGGCTAGGTATCGCGTGCGTTTACCTGCCCCGTCTTTTGACGAAAACTCAACCTCGGCATAACTCTGAGCCGTACCTTGGGAAAGGATATGGCCGACCTCTGTTTCCGGTTTTCCGGTCTTACGATTCAATCTAGGGGTCTGTCCAAACATCGCCAAACAAATTGCATCAAGGATCGTTGATTTTCCAGAACCCGTCGGTCCGATGATAAGAAAAATCGGCGAGTTTCTAATATCTTCATCAAAACTTATCTTATGTTCGCCGTAAAGAGAGTTCAGATTGAGGAGCTTTATCTGATGGAACTTCACGAATTCGACTCCAGCTCGGACAGCAAAGAACGAAAAGCGATAAGGTGTTCCTCTGATGCTCCTTTTTCGAATTTATCGACAAACATGAGTTCAAAAAGGTCTTCTGGAGAAAGGTGATTGAGTTCAGGACGTTCCTCGCTTTCAGGAAGGGGAGCGAGATTACTCAAAGTCTTTTTGAACTGCACAATTCGAGGCCGGGGTTCTTCAAATTGTAACTCTACATACGATTGGAATCGGTCCACACCGACCGAGGTTGGTACATCAACCAAACGTTCCATGTAAATATAGGGTGCAAGTTCTGATGACCACGTTAAGGATTGTAGTAAATCAATAAGTTCGTTTTCATAACCCACCAATTCGAATACATCTCGCCAGCAGGGTACGCGTTTGGGCTTAATTGACGGTTTATTATCGCTTTCCAAATCTATCTCGATAATAAAACGAGGCGAGCGAGACTCGATAACACTTATCGGGACGGGGCTGCCGCAGTACCAAACAGCAACCTCAGCGCAACCTGGATTTACACGGTGTTGACGGTGAATATGTCCGAGCGCGGCATAATCATAACCCTTAAAAATACGTGGTGGAAGGCCGTTGATGGTTTTGAATTGGTGGATGGGGGTTTGGAAATCGCCCTCTTTAAAAAGCGCATCGCTCGCCGAACAGGTTAAATGTCCCATCGCGATGGCGGGGATGTTTCCGTAAGCTGTTTTACCTTTTTCGAGAAGATCTCCGTATAAATTAGTAAATTCATTTACAAAGCTTGTATAGATTTCTCCTGGCGTTTTCTTGGTTGTACTTAGGCCTAATTTGGATTCGCTAAGGTAGGGGATGGCGACGAGGAAAGCTTCAACTTCACCCGATTTCCCCGTTAATGGGATCAATGCATCCTCAGGTGTTTCGAGTTCACCGATGACATGAATGTCGAGCGTGTTTAGAATGTCTTTGGGTGCATCTAGGCGGGAGGGGGAATCGTGATTACCAGCGATAAGAACGATATGACGAAGCTTATCCAGGGATGAGCAACGGGCGAAAAAAGAAAAAAGGTCGCGCTGGGCCGACGCAGAGGGTTGGGTATAATGAAAAAGATCTCCAGAAATCAGAAGGACATCGACTTCATTATCTTTGATTTCTTTGAGGAGCCAATCGAGGAAGCGTTTGTGCTCTTCATGGCGAGGCGTGTGTTCTAGACTTACGCCGAGGTGCCAATCTGAGGTGTGAAAAATCTTCATCGTAATAGGCGAATTAAGGGGGACTTGATTTACACAAAAGCGGATCGAAGAGCAAGATGGAAGCGATGATTGGAAGCGAAAGCGGATCTGGCCGATTGAAGTAAATGCCGGGCCCGACTTAACAGACCTTTTCATCTGTACGATGAGTGGGATAGTGGAGACCTTAAAAATGCTTTGAAATACATGGAAGGCGAAGAAGCGGGTTTGTTTTGT
>JALSKP010000813.1 GCA_026988815.1 Myxococcales bacterium
GGATGGAACATGTGAAAATGATAACTTCGTTCCTTTGGAGGAAGATGAGATTCAAAACCTACTCTCTCGCTTTAACTTTTTGCTAGGCATAGGACATTCATTTTAATGAAAGAAAAACCAACAGTAGAGGAGGAAGTATTGGGGGAAAAATCATCCTTCCTTTCTCGCTTGGTCTTTTTTATTTTCGGTGCTGCGTTCTTGTTGGTGATCGCGGCTGCCTTATCGTTGCTCTATTTGCGAAGCGAGGATGGACATCGCTACCTTGAAAACAAAATCAAGTTCGCCCTTAAGGACTCGATAAAAGGCCGTCTCGATTTTCAAATCGTCGAGGGCTCGCTTTTAGGGTCCGTCGTTGTTCGTGATGTTTCACTATGGACCAACGATAACGATTTCGTCGCCGCCACGCCGCAAATTAAGGCGAGTTATAACATTTTCAGTTTGCTGGATGGTAAACTCGTCATCGATTCTATTGAGAGCGAGAATCTCGTTTTGGCCATCGAAAACAAATCTGGGAAAAGTACCTTGTCGGGTTTATTTGTCGGCAGTGAAGAGGAATCAAAATCGGAAGGTCTGGAGATTGAATTATCCTCGATCGAGCTCAAGGATAGTTTTCTTGTAAGTTATTCGTCCACAAAGGAAGGCTCGCCTTTTGAATATACAAAGCCCATAAGTCCCGAGCAGTTAAGAACACTCCTCAACGATGCGCAAGGTCCTGGAAAGTCTTCCTCGTCGATAGGACCTGTTATTCTAGGGGATATGGAAACAACGCTTTCTGTGCACATTAGTTCAAGAGGGCAGACTCGGGTGAAGGTCTTGGGCTATCGTTCAACGCTTGGGATTGATAAAGTCCTTCAACAGCAAGAACTTTCCATCGGACCCCTCTCCGCTTTATTTGTCGAAAAGACAATGGAGATCAAAGGCGGTACTCTTTCGATTGGTAAAAAAGCTCGCCTAACGCGTTTAAAATTTACAGGAAGCTTTCCGACAGATGAAGACCAAAAAAATTGGTTTAAGACACATACCCTCAAAGTAGAGAATCTCGTACTTTCCCGCGGATATGTTCGCGCCTTGTCGGAGTTCCAAATCAATCCCAAAGAGGATATCATTGTAAACCTGTCTACTAAGGGTGCGTTACCCTCACACTTTCAGTACGACATCGAAAGCGCTTTTGCCTCGACAACAATATCATCAAAGGGGGAGCTAAGGAACGCATTATCTGAAGGCGATCTCCAAATCGATAGTTCCTTTACTATCTCCGCGTTTGAGCTCGCCGACATTCTCCCTCTCGACACGCTAGCTACGGGAAAGGGTAGAATCGAGGTGAAAGGAAGCATTGGGCCCTCGCCTGATCTGCGCATCAATGGCGCGCTTGGGGAATTGAATATCGAAGGTTATCTTTTCGAAAAGGCAGATTTTTCGGTGCACCTCCACGAGGGCAAACTGGACCTAAAAGTTCTCGACCTAACATGGGGTAATCTCCTCGCCGAGTTAGGAGGTGAGTTTACCAATGAGGGACCCTTTAGTTTAACGATGAAGGGCCACACCAAAACGTCAAGTGAGACGGTGTCGCTCTTGACGAATCAACATGCCAAAGGCCGCGGCGAGGTGAATCTTTCTGCGTCGGGCAGATTAAACTGGGATGCCTCGGAGCCGGTTTATTTTCTTGAGCAAATCGACGCGGATGGCGCGTGGGATATCGATCGTCTGGATGCCGCGCCTTTAATGCTGCGAGATAGTCGCGGGAAGTTGAAGGTAATATTAACGCCTAAAGAAGGCAAAAAAGATCTCGTCCTAAAACTTGATACAGTTGGAAAGGAGGTTCGATTTCGTAAGGATTTCGCTCGCAAGTACAAGGTGAACGCAGACCTAAAAACGCGCCTGTCCGCACCCTATGAAATCGAGGATATTCTGAGTCAGTTAAAGGGTAATTTTGACATCAATTTGGCAAAGGGAAAGGTTGTCGGTGCTGATGTTTCGGGCTTGGCAGTGAACGCAAAGATCGATAGTCGAGGTCCATCGCATTTTAGTTATAATGTAAAGGGGAAGGTTAAAAAACTTACACTCAAAGATCGGAAAATAACGGGTGTTAAGGTTAGAGCCAAGGGAACATTCCAAACGCGAAAAAAACCGAGCCAGATCAAAAACATAAGTGCGTTGGGGGACCTCAGCGTTGAGACCTACGATGATGGAAAAAATACAATTCGCGATCTTGAATCGACTTTTTCGCTAAGGAAAAAATCAGTGGGAGTGAAAGGAAAGGTTCACTTTAAGGGTAAAAAAGTCAAAGGTGGCGCGTATATTTTTTCTGACCTAGAGGGAGATATTGACTTAAAAGAAGGGTCTATTTTTGAGGCCACCATCGTTGGTATTCAGGAAAAAAAGGAGGGAGAAGGAAAGCCCATTGAGGTGCATGCCAAAGGCTCTTTTAAAGATGAATTCCGTCTCGACACTTTGGATATGGGAGGTGATGGATACGCTATTTTACAAGGAAGTAAGGGAGGTCCTAGTGCGGTTAAGGTCGGTAAGGATGAGGTGGTCTTTAGCGATTTACGTGTAGAGAAAGGTGATCAAAAATTAAACATCAATGGAGAGGTGAGACAGGGCAAATCCCAGGATGTGAATCTGAGTTTAGAAAAGATAAATATCGCTGATATTGGCAAAGAATTTGGCTTGGCTTTTTTGGCGCCTTACAAAGGGGTGTTGAGTGGACAGATCGCGGTCGGTGGAAGCGCGAGTGCACCGATCGGAAATTTTTCTCTTCATTTAGAAAATTTTTATTCTGGAAAGATCGGTCCTTTCGATGTTCGCTTGGTCGGAAATTATCGGGATGAAAATCTGAACTTAGGTACGATTGAAATTCTTTTCCTTAATGAGGTGACGTTATCTGGTGATGCATCCTTGCCGATTTCGATCCAACAAGATGGGTCAATTAAATGGTTTTTCGACCGCCCGATTCGTTCGCGTCAGGAGATCCGCTCCTTCGATTGCGGGACAATTCTTCATCAACTTTACGACTCGGGCGGGCTCGTCATCGACGGGCGTATTTCGGCATCCTTGGATCTCTCAGGGAGTCTGAATCAGCCAAAGGTGGACACGCAGTGGCGATTTGAAAAACTGGGCGCACATGGGTTTCTTGGTCAAAACGAGGCAGGAAAAATCGACATGAACCTGGGACCTTTTGACGGTTCTTTCGACATCGCAACGCCAAAGGAAAAGGGAGGCAAGTTTAGGTCTTCTTTGAAGGTGGAGTCCGAACTCGGAAAGCTTGCCTTCTCTCTTTCTTCAAGAGAAGATTTCCCGAAGATGGTGCGAGATTTCTTGATCGATGCAAGCCTTCCAGATTATCGGGATTTTGATTTTGAGGCTGGTATTCGTACACAGGATTTCAATCTTAAAAAGCTTCTTGTGGGTCCGCTCGTTGAGGGAAAAATGGAAGGCAAAGTCGATCTATCGGCTGATTTTCATGGCACACTAAAGAAGCCCCATTTTGGTGGTAAAATCTCAGTTAATGACCTGGGCTGGAAACGATTTAGGGATTTTGAAATTTACACGGCCTTTAGTCTCGACCCGACCCTCTTTCAGATTAGTGGACTACGTTTGGGTTGGGATGGTTCACAAATCCTTGAGGCGAATTCTGAGATCCCAAACCCTTTTGCGCTTCTTGCCCAAGGTGCCAAGATCGACGAGTCTCCGTTGAAAATCGATGTTTCCTTTGTCCCTTTTAAGCTCTCAAAACTGAGCGCCTTTGATTATAAATTTGCGTCTTTGAGTGGTGTTCTTAAAGGAGGCATTTCAGCGCGGGGCTCCCTTAAGAAAATGGAATTGGACGCGGACTTCGGACTCTGCGATGTGGTCTTTGGCGATGGCAAAAAGGGCTCATCAAAAATCGTTGTCCAATTGGAAAAAGAGAGGTTGAAGATGGTGGGTGATATTTTTCGTCCCTCAAAAACAGGAAAGTCGAACGACGTAGCGCTTTTGCTGTCGCTTCCATTTACGCAAAACTTTTCAAGTGCCTTCAAGGATAAGAAGTGGATAAAAGCGGGGAATATTTCTGGTCATTTTCGTTCTCAAGACACACCACTTTCCGGATTATTACCGCGTTCTTTATATACATCCTACATTGGAGACTTGGAGGGAAGTTTACTATCTGACCTTGTGATCTCTGGGACCAGTGCCTCACCAAACTTGAGTGGTGCGTTTGCCGTAAAAGGCGCTGGGTTTACTATTCGAAAATACGGACGGCGGTTTGAGAACGTTGGGTTGAAAATCGCCTTCGATAAGAACAACATCGAGGTAGAAGAATTTCTAGCAGAAGATGGGACGGGTTCCTTAGCTGGAAAAGGGGTTGCAAAACTTGAGGATTGGAAAATAAAAAGCTTATATGCTGATTTAAAAGTTGATCGTTTCAGCATTGAAGGTTTTTCAAGCATACCCGCTTTCATCAGTGCCAAAGCGTCCTTCCGAGGCGACCTTTCGCGAGCTAATGTTGAGGTCGCAACGCTTAAAGTTGTCCTTCCTGAGAACCAAAGGGCCGGTGCGCTCGCAACCGCTCTCGACGAAGATATCATCGTCATCACAAATTCGACTGAAGAGATTGAAGAACTCGACGAAAAAGGCACTATCGTTGATATGATTTACTCGAAGATGAATGTCGTTATTGATAAAGGAGAGATCGTCCATCCACTAGCCAATGTCTATTTTAAAGGTGACCTCAAGGTTCATTTGGCTAATATCGGTGCACTTATTTATGGTGATTTAATCACGACCGGTGGACGGGTTGAGACCTTTGGTAAGGTGTTTACTATCCAACCTGGTCTCGTCACTTTCCGAGGATTGGATCCACCGAATCCCTTTTTGGAATTGGAAGCGCATTATAAGTTAAGCAAACATATCACCGATGTTGTCGGCGAGGCCTCCAGTGGTGAAGCGCGTGCGATCGTACGGGTGAGTGGGCCCGCTTTTGATTCCAAACAGCAGTTTTCGTCCGACCCAGAAATGTCTGAACCTGATGTCATCTTCGTCCTCATTACCGACCAAGCGCCGGGTTCGGCAGGTGTGGGTCAGGCGGAAGCGGGATTGGCTTTGGGCGCCGCTTCAACTGGGTTGACGGGTATTGCCTCTTTGATCGTCGGTGGTGCCAACAAAGTATTACCCGATATCGCCAAGCTTGATGTTGTACGCGTAGAGGCGGGAGAGAACGAAGGTAAGGTTGAAGTTGGTAAATATTTAAGTCGCAAATTATTTGTTTTATATCGTTATCGTTTCGGTGCCGAAGAAGGCGAAAGTCAGCATGAGGTCAATTTTGAATATCGATTTTTACCCTCTTGGATTCTCGACTTTCAAGTCGGAGACGCCGATCAAGGTGAGATGAATCTATTGTGGGACATCTACTGATGGGGAAAAAATGGCGAGCGGCGATACTTGCCTCGGGGTCGGGATCCAATTTTGAGGCGATCGTCAACGCGACGCGGCGAGGAGAAGTCCCCATTGAAATTACTAAACTTGTCTACAATAAAGAGGAGGCAAATGTAAAAAAACGTGCAGCGCGATTGGATATTCATGCGTTGTATATTTCCCATTTAAACTTTCCCACACGTGAAGCCTTTGATTTAAAATTGGTTTCAGAACTGAAGAAAGACAATGTGGAGTTGGTGATTTTAGCAGGTTGGATGCGATTATTCTCGGCAAGCTTTCTTGATCATTTTCCGAATACCTTAAACATCCATCCCTCTTTGCTTCCCCACTTTCGCGGCCTCCATGCTATTGAGAGGGCCTATTCTGCTGGCGTTTTGCAAACGGGTTGCACGGTTCATCGGGTCGTCGTGGACATGGACAGCGGTCCTCTAGTCGCCCAGTCTTTCGTGCGAGCGGAGGGGCTGAGTTTGGGAAGCTTGCGTGCAAAAATTCAGGAAGCTGAACATTCGCTCTATCCAAAAGCGATTTCATTTTTTATAAGAAACCAAGAAAAATAAAGCGAAAGTAAATATAGATTTGGATTCAAAGGGAAAATCGGTCATAGTGTTTTAAGAAATTTCTTAACAAATGCGCTTTATCTTTTAGTTTAATATATCGGTGGAGCAGGTTTAAGAATTTTGCTCTACAAACTTTTTCATCTCGGTAAGTACTTATGAGAACCTCCATTGTATTCCTTTTTTTAATCCTTCTCTCTTTCGCGGGTTGTTCAGACGATAACAACGGAAACAATAATGGAGGGGTCTTCCCGAACAATAAAACCGATGGTGGAGACAAAACCGATACCGGAAAAGATATGGCAGACGGAGGAGGAAAAACCGATACCATCGACGATGATATGGGAAAGAACGATATGAACGACATGGGTTCCCCCGAGGATATGAACGACGGCGGCCCAGACATGGATATGGCCACCTGCAAAGTGGAAGATTGCGGAGCAGGCGAAGATTGTGTGGAGGGTGCGTGCAAAATCGTAAGTAGTTGTGAGGGCGTTCAAGACCTCGGTGAATTGGTTGGCGGAATGAAAGTGACCGAAAGTGGTTCATTCCTAAGCTCTGGGTCTGACAATATTGAAAGTTCATGTGCGGTTGCCGATGCGCTTGAGCGGGTTTATGCCTTCACATTAACGAGCGCCTCACGGGTTGATTTTAAAGCAACCTGGTTGGGGCAATTCGATGGCGTCGTATCGATTCGAAGCACCTGCAATGACGACGGAAGTGAAATTTTTTGTAGTGATATGGAGGTTGGATTCAGAAATTTATCAGCCGG
>JALSKP010000814.1 GCA_026988815.1 Myxococcales bacterium
CCACGATTTGGTGTCAATCCCCTGACTCGTAAACACGCCTACCATTAATTTTTCAACCTGTGATTGCAGGTTTTTGGGAACGAAGGCAAATAGGGTGGGTCCAGATCCAGAAATTGAGACCGACCACGCGCCCGCAGAAATCGCCCTTCGCCGAGCGATTTCAAAACCGGGAATGAAATCAACACGATGGGGTTCAGCGATAAGGTCGATACAAGCGCGCCCAAATTTTTGCGCATCATTCCCAAAACCGGCCGCGATGAATTGGGCCAAATAGCGGCTTTGTTGAACCAGTTGCGTCAGTGGAATACTATCGGGTAATCGCAATCGAGATTCCATCGTCTTAACGCTGAGACTGGGATGAACGACGACCACGAATAGCTCCTCAGGAACGGGAATAGCTTGCGAATCCTTACCATCACAAATTTGTAAACCGCCAAGCAAAGACGGAATCACATTATCTTCATGTGCTGCGCCGGAGGCAACAGCCTCGCCGACAAGTGCGTACTCAATCAGCTCCGATTGGCTCAAGGGCTCGTCAAGCAAGGCGCTCGCTGCAACAATACCGGCAACTGCCGAGGCCGCAGATCCGCCGAGTCCCGAACCGATCGGAATACCCTTACTAATGCGAACATCGAATCCGAAAGGTAGGCGTTTATCGCCAATGAGTTTTATTAATCCGGCCGTTGCCGTATTTTCAGCGGCGCCCAAAGGTAAGTTTTTCGCACCCGATATAGAAAGAATACGCACGCCCGGATCTGAAGCGGCGACCTCAACGAGGTCTCCGCAAAAATCGAGGGCAAAACCTAGGAGGTCAAATCCAACACCTGCATTTCCAACACTGGCGGGCGCAAAGGCGCGAATGCGGCTCATCGTGACGCTCCTAAATTCGAACTCAGTCGTAATAAATCTGCAAAAACACCGCCGGCCGTGACTTCCGGTCCTGCGCCTGGACCTTGGATAATGAGCGGATTTTCGGAATAGCGACGCGTTCTGAATAAGACGATATTGTCGGTCTTCTGAATACGTGCAAAGGCGTGATCGTCGGGGTAGCTGCCAAGCTTAACCGTGATTTTTCCATCTTCGCCAAAGCGACCCACATAACGAAGGACCGCGTTCTCGCTTTTCGCTTTCGTAAGCAGTCCTACCATATTGTCATCCATCGCAGACATTTTTTCTAAGAAAAGATCCAGGTCCAAGGCTGCGAGTTCTGGAGGAACGAGCGACTCAACTTCTACATCTTCCATCGAAATCTGCATCCCAAATTCGCGGGCGAGGATGACCACTTTCCGGGCGACATCAATGCCTCCTAAATCGTCTCGTGGGTCTGGCTCTGTGAAGCCCAGCTCACGCGCCTCAAGTACGAGCTCTGAGAAGGTTTTCTTACCATCGTAGAGATTGAAGAGGTAGGAAAGGGTCCCTGAAAAAACGCCTTCAAAAGATAGTAGAGCATCCCCGGTTTGGACCAATTCTCTGGCGACCTGCAGAATCGGAAGGCCCGCACCAACGGTGGTTTCGTACAAATAATGTGCTCCGCTTTTCTTCGTCAAGCTACGTAGTTTTTCGTAAACTTGCATATCACCACTATTGGCTTTTTTATTCGGCGTGATGATATGAATACCACGTTCTAACCATTGGATATAATGAGAGGCCAAGGTTTGCGAGGCCGTGCAATCAACAATAACCGAATGTGGAATTGCTTCAGTCTGGATGCTATTTGCGAAAAGATCGAGGTCAGGCTTTTGTCCATTTTTCCATTTCTCGTCTAAATTTGCCAAGTCGATATCGACCTCGTCTAAGATCATGGCCGTCGTCGTGGCAATGCCTCTTACGCGAATATCGATGTCAAACTCTTCTTTTAATTGTTGGCGTTGTTCTTTGAGTTGACGCAGGAAAACCGACCCCACGACGCCTGTTCCAACGATGCCCAAAGAGAGGGTTTGTTTGGATAAATAGAAATGGGAGTGCACGGAACGAATGGCCTTTAGGGCATCTTTCTGATCGATAACAACGGAGATATTTCGTTCAGAAGCGCCCTGAGCGATGGCTCGAATATTAACGCGAGCGGAGGCGAGGCCGGTTAAAAAACGCGCGGCTACACCTGGAATTCCCGCCATGTCGTCGCCCACGGCAGCCAGAATTGCGCATTCTTTTTGAAGGGTCACATTTTGAATGAAGCCATGGTGAATCTCGGCGAAAAAGGCTTCTTCAACAATTTCTTTTGTTCGCCCCGATTCTGCGTCGGGAACGGAAAAACAGATGCTATGTTCAGAGCTCCCCTGAGAGATTAGGACCACCGAAATGGAGGCATCTTTTAGTGCCCCAAAAAGACGTTGGGCAATACCAGGAACGCCCAGCATGTTGGATCCTTCCACGTTCACCAAAGCCATATTTTCAATCGTCGCGAAACCTTTTACGTCGTAGGCGCTATTACTAATATTGTTCGTATGAATACGTGTGCCAGGGCTTTTCGTATTGAAGCTATTTCGAATAATTATGGGAATGCTCTTTCCAATCGCGGGCGTCATCGTTTTAGGATGAACCACCTTGGCGCCAAAATAAGAGAGCTCCATGGCTTCGTGATAGGTCAGGCTGGGCAGATATTTTGCTTCTCGCACCTGCCTTGGGTTGGCCGACATCACGCCGTCAACATCGGTCCATATCGTGATTGATTTGGCATCAAGAAGGGCGCCGAAAATCGATGCTGAATGATCGCTTCCATCTCGACCGAGGGTGGTTGGAACGCCGTCAATGGTGGACGCAATAAATCCAGTTGCGACGATGTCCAAATCATCGTCAATCTCGCCCAGAAGGTCATTTAATCTTTGCGTGGATTTTACCCAATCCACCACCAGAAGTTCGTTTACCTTTTTTACAACAAGAACGCATCGGGCGTCCAAAAACATCACCTTTTGGCCTTGAGAGTTTAGGTAAGCAGAAAGTAAACCTGCCGACCATAGTTCGCCGTATCCGGACACGAGTTCGCATATCTCTTTTGTTGCAGATTTTGTAAGGAGAACGGCACGAAGGAGATCTGAAATATCTGCGATATTTTCGGAAAAAATGGCCTTGAGTGCACTAGAGTCGCTAAGAAGATCTTCGCCACATTTTCGATGTTGGGCCTCAATCTTAAGAAGGTCTTCCTTATAGGAAAGATCACCTCGCTTTGCTTTTTCAATCAACGAGAGAAGCTGATTGGTAACCCCACCCATCGCCGAAACAACCGTAAACTTCCTACCTTCTTTTTCGTTTAGGACCTGGCCCAGAATATGGGAAACATTCTTATAACGTTTCGCATTCGCCACGCTCGTACCGCCGAATTTATGTACCACCCATGATTTCATGTCCGCTCCGTTGCTCATGATATTTTATCGATTGCGTTGATAGTAGGGACCTTCGGTGCGTTCCACGATGCCACGTCGAACAAGGGCTTGCAGATGCGAATCCACGAGGGCAATTTGAACAGATGCGTAGGTTGCGTCGCGATCCAAAAGTTCAGGGTTATCGGCAAGGCAGATATCCATCAAACTCACTTTCTTATCTGTATGAAGGGAATCGATAACTAAACTTTCGTAGCTTTGAAGGTAGCGCAGTGAGCGTTCAACACTTCGCCTAAAATTTTTGCGTTTATGAACGCCGTGGCCTGGCAAAAGAAGTTTCACGTCAAGATCGAGAACGGCATTTAGGGAGGCTCGGTAGAGGTCAATATCGTCATCCATGGCAACCGAAATCGGTGTGGGGGTAGACAAAATTGCATCGCCGGAAATGAACCATCCCTGGTTTTTTTCAAAAAATCCGATATGGGTCGGATCGTGCCCACGCATATCTAGAATTTGAAATTCAAAGTCCGCCAATTGGAGGGTCTGCCCCACGTCGAGAAGGACTGTATTTTTCACTTCTCCAGGCCCATGGGCCAGGGAAAGAGGAGCTTTTTTTGCGATCCGATCTGCGCCTTCCTTTCTAAAAAGGGCGACAATGTGTTCTTCAGCAATCGCACCTTCGGACCAGGGAATCCAATCATTGGCTTTGTCGATAAAGGCGTGCCAGTTCTTGAAATGAGGTTCTAACCATTTGGATGCATAATGCGGCGAGAAACTCAGCGCGTTGAGCAAACACGCCGCGCCCATATGGTCGACGTGCGAATGCGTGTAGATCCAGTGGGTGACACTTTCAATGGAACCTAAGTCGGAGTCACGAAGGGCCTCTGCCAATGCATCCAAGGTCCAGGGCCAACCGGGATCGAATACGGCAAGGACATCGTCTTTTTTAAGAACGTAGGTATTAACCATGATTCTACCGCGCTTGTTTTGCAAACGCACACGCCAGAGGTAGTCGTCAATTTCTACCGCCAATCCCCAATCGCTGCGAAAGGATTGTCTTTCTTTTTTTTCATCGGAATTCATAAATCTACCTTACAATGCATAGGCGAAAAAACCACAAAAAAAGGATGTATTGAGCCTCAAGGCCAGTACTCGATGCGATGGATTTCTTTAGGATCTTTTGGGACCCATGCGCCACTTGAATCGGAAACTTCTAAGGTTCGTCGCTCCGCTGGATCGTAAACTTTCATACCACTAATGGCGGGCGTGTAGATATGCAAAGAGAGCCCTTTTTGTTGGCAGGCCATGTCGTGAATACGATTGCGTTCAAAGGGAAAGATGCTCGGAGAAAGGACACGTCTTTGCCCACGCAGGGTCAAGGTCTGCCTAAATTCGTAGTCACGTTCGATGAACTCACCTTCAAGGAAAAGCACAAAACCAGCGGCTTTGGCGTGATCGTGGGGAGAACAGAAGGTGTTGGCAGACCATTGCATCAACAATATCTCTCCTCGTTCATCTTGAAAAAGAACCTTTCGAGAATAAGCATTGGGGGGCACTTGAGCCTGGACCTGTGAAAGAGCTGTTTTTAGGGTTTGGATATTCTTCAAAAGCCAGTCCATCGCCTCGGTGTGTGAGGGGCTAAAGAGAAGTTCAATAATTTCTTTGGGTAAACAACATGTTTTCATCATCAAAAGATTACACGATTCCCAAAAATGCGTACATTGAGGGAAGAAAAATAACTTCTAAAAAAGAGGGCAAAATGTTATGAAACGGTCTATTTTCAGCCTTCCTTGTCGTATGGAATTTTTTCGCGGGAAGAAAGGTTCAAGAAATCGCACCACCATGAGTATGCCATGCCCACAGAGAACCAGAATCTAGAGGACGAAAAACATCGTGCTTTTGTTCGGGACGTCAACGGCCGCCTGGTGAGTATCTATGGATACGGCGGCGGTGGTGTCCTCCTGTGGGGGACCATCATCCTTGTCATTGCCTGGTACCAAGGTGTGCTCGCACATTTTGCGACCTGGATGGTTACCTTTACGATGATGTTGATTGCACTCTACGTCCTACGAAATGTTGTTCGACGCGAGAAGGGCCGAGCCCGTCAACGTGTTCGTTCCTATTGCGAGGCCAACCAAATTAGCGACACGACTTTACGTGGTAATTTGGATCCGCAGACTTATGCTTACTTTTTTGATCTTTTCAAAGAGCCTTAATTTATGATCCAAGATATTTACTCCTTTCTCTCCAAAGGCGGTTGGTTGATGATACCAATCGGCATCTGTTCGGTGATTGCCTTGGGGCTTTTCTTCGAGAGAATGTGGAGTCTACAACGCACGAAAGTTATCCCGGCGCGCTTCTTAACGATGTTAATGAAGCATGTAAAAGAGGGTAGATTTCAAGAAGCCGAGGCGATGTGTGAGGGCAATGACTCCCATCTTGCGGCGATCCTGCACGCAGGTTTGCGCTATGCTGGACGCGATCGGGCGATCATCAAAGAAGTGATGGAGGAGGCTGGCCAGCGAGAAATCCATTTTATGGAGCGCTTTTTGGGCGCCATCGGCGCCATCGCAACGATTTCTCCGCTTTTGGGTTTATTGGGCACCGTGACCGGAATGATCACCGTTTTTCAACGCGTGGTCAGTCAAGCGGCGGCTGGAACGCCAGCAGATCCGGGCGGTTTAGCAAATGGTATTTGGGAGGCACTCATTACGACCGCAGCAGGCCTAACGGTGGCCATCCCCACTTATTTGGCCTATCGATATATTGAAAGCAAGATCGATCGCTTCTCTGTGGAGATGATCGATATTAGCCTTGATGCGGCCGAATATATGGTTCCCGAAAATCAGTCGCCTATTTCTCTCAATCGAACAAAAGAACCCGACGTGAGTGAATCCGAATGAAATTCAGACGGACGCGACGGCGACCTGATTTAACTCTAGATCTCATGCCTCTCATTGATGTTGTGTTTTTGTTATTGATCTTTTTTCTGATCACAACCTCTTTCGCGCAAGAACAACAAAGGAAAATTCCGATCAACCTTCCCCAAGGGGTAACCGGAAGTGCGATCGGCGAGGGTTCCAAGGTTATTTTATTTGTGACCGAAAATGGTGAAGTAGAATTGAAGGCAGATTTCGAAGTGGAGGGACAATCGCTGGAGGAGAAGTTGAGAGCGTTAAAGAAGATTCGACCCGATGCCTCGATTTTATTGAAAGGCGATACCTCGGCTGAGCACGGGAAAGTGGTTGAAACCCTGGACAAAATTAAGAATGCGGGTTTTGAGAAAGTCGATTTAGTGATCACAAAATCAGAATAAATCGTTCGTAATGCTGGTTTAGTGTGATCCTTTTCGGTGGGATTCTGATCCCCTCTCCCTCTGGGGGAGGGTTAGGGTGGGGGACTTCGTTTTAGCTTGTGGGT
>JALSKP010000815.1 GCA_026988815.1 Myxococcales bacterium
GTTATTTCCCCCCGACGCCGATTCGATTGGAGATTTATCCCAAGACCAAGGTTCTGGCCGCTGTTTCGCCTTTGACCGAAAAGGATATTCGCACCTCCGGTACGATAGCCCTTTGTAAATATCATCGGCTGATGATTACAAGTCCACGCGCGCTTCTTCGCGGATATGGGTGGGTGGATACGGTGGTCCACGAATACGTGCATTATATTATCAATATGAAAACGAAGAATCGCGTTCCGATCTGGATGCATGAGGGCTTGGCGAAATATCTTGAGCGACGTTGGAGGGGAAAAAATAAAGGGCGCCTACCTGTCTCTACCGCGTTTTTGCTCCAAGAAAGAGTGAAAGAAAATAAGCTCATCAGCTTCGCCCAAATGCACCCTTCGATGGCAAAACTTCCCTCTCAAGAAGATGCCGCAGTGGCCTTCGCTGAAGTTTTTACGGCTATGGAATTTCTTGAAAAAACAGCGGGAGAGGGCGCATTTAAGATCTTATTGGATAAGATTAATGAAGGAAAAAACGCCAAAAAAGCGTTCGCAGAAACGATAGGAATGCCCTTTTCAGAATTTGAAAAGACGTGGAAAGCATCCTTAAAAACGAGAGCGAAAGTCGAAAAAGGGAGCGGTTTTGAAGACCTGAAAATTTTTAAAGACCAAAAGAAAAAGCCAAGCGAACTCGACAATATTCAAGAGCCCGAGGCGAGGGATTATTTTAGAATCGGTCAGATGCTACAAGGACGTGGAAAATTTCAGGGTGCAATTGTCGAATATAGAAATGCGATTCACCGTATTGGTGATTCTAATCCCCAGCTTCAGGCGCGTTTGGCACAATCCTATTTAGAAGTTGGGCAGGCTCAGAACGCGATTTACGCATTGCTAAAAGTCGCCTTACGTCACCCTGATTATGTGGGAACCTGGCTGAGTCTAGGGAAATCTTACAATCAGCTCAAAGCGTTTGAGAAGGCGAAAGTGGCGCTCATGGAGGCAGCTCGGATTAATCCCTTTGACCCCGACATTCATCGGGAGCTCGCGATAGCCTTCGAAAAATTAGGCGATTCTAAAAATGCAAAGAAAGAACAAGGCTTCTTACTGCTTTTACGCTGATGTGGTAATTATTTCATTATGTCACTTATAGAAAATACCAATTCAAACGATTTAACGGCGATCAAAGAGATACAGATAGCGCGCGAGGCGATTTTAAGCCAAGTTCGCAAGCGTATTTTTGGTCAGGATGAACTCGTTGAAAATCTCCTCATTGCCCTCTTTGCTCAGGGTCATTGTCTGCTTATGGGCGTTCCCGGTTTGGCGAAAACCTCTCTCATTCAAGCGCTGGCCGAGGTCCTGGATCTGAATTTTAATCGTATTCAGTTTACGCCCGATTTGATGCCTGCCGATATTACTGGCACCGAAATTTTGGACGAAGATCCCGAAACGGGTCGTCGAGGTTTCAAATTTATTCGCGGTCCCGTTTTTACCAATCTGCTGTTGGCCGATGAGATTAATAGAACGCCACCGAAAACGCAGGCAGCCTTGCTGCAATCGATGGCCGAATACTCGGTGTCCACGGGTGGAAAAACCTACACTCTTCAACCTCCATTTCTTGTTTTTGCGACACAAAACCCAATTGAACAAGAAGGCACTTATCCGCTACCGGAGGCACAACTGGATCGTTTTATGTTCCTCCTTGAAGTCGGATATCCGAGCGCCGAAGTGGAAAAAAAGATCGTCTTACGTACAACGGCGAATAGAACTGAGAAGATCGAAGCCGTTCTGAACGCAGAAGAAATTGTGGCGCTACAAAAACTCGTCCGTCGTGTTCCGGTTTCAGACGAGGTGGTTGAATATGCTGTGAGTCTTGTCCGCAAGACACGCCCCGGTGATCTAAGCGCGCCGGATATCGTAAAGCAGTATATTAGTTGGGGAGCCGGTCCTCGAGCGAGCCAATATTTGGTTCTCGCAGGAAAAGCCCGTGCGATTTTGCAGGGTCGTCTAACAGTCAGCAAGGAGGACATCAACGCGCTTTCAAAACCAATCCTTCGACATCGTCTCCTTTTGAATTTTCAAGCGGAGTCCAAAGGAATGACGAGCGACCACATCATTGAAAAAATCTTGGCAACCTAAATGTCCCTTAAAGAAACATTCCTAGATCCCAAGGTTTTAGAAAATTTGGGAAAGATGAATGTGAGGGTGGATTCTCTCGTTGTGGGAATACTAAACGGGATGCATCGTTCGCCTCATAAGGGCGGTGCTGTCGAGTTCGCGGAGTACATTGAGTATAGTCCTGGTCACGAGATCCGACATATTGATTGGAAAGTATTTGCGAAGTCTGACAAATTTTATGTTAAGCAATTTCAAGATGAGACCAATCTTCGTGTTTATTTGGTGATAGATGCTTCTGGCTCAATGGCCTATCACCGGCAAGAAGGCGAACTATCAAAACTACGATACGTTAGTTTTTTAGCTGCAACGATTTCCTACTTATTTATTTCTCAGGGCGACGCTGTCGGCCTTTATTCGAGTCATGAGAAGGACAATGTTTTCATGCCAGCAAGTTCACGCAAGCAGCACTTAGAAGATCTTTTTGAAGTTTTGGACACCCTTCCAGGCGAGGGCTATTCCTCCTTAACGCAGGCGTTTAAGGAAATCGCGGAGCGGGCTAGGGGCCGGTCCAAGGTACTGGTATTCAGTGATATGCTCGAAGCAGATGAAGAGGCGATGTCGATGTTGGCCGTCTTGAAGAAGAGAAAATACGATGTCGAGATGTTTCATGTTCTCGATGCCAGCGAGTTGGAATTCCCCTTTGAGGGCATGACAAATTTCGTGGGCCTGGAAGGAGAAGGAGAGCTCCTTATTGACCCCGATGATGTACGCGTAGAATACAAAAGATTGGTAAATGAGCATCTTAAATTTATCGAAGATAGTTGTTCGGAGCAACGTATCTCTTACTATAAGTTTTTTACCCACGATCCGCTGGAGAAAGTCATTATCGAATTTCTTGGGGCGAAAAATTGAGTTTTCTAGAACCCCTTTTTTTAGTCGGATTGCTGGCCGCTTTGATTCCGTTGATCGTTCATCTCATCAACAGAAAGAAAGCACATCGCCAAATGTTTGGTCCGATGCGTTTCCTTATTCAAAGTCAAAGGCGAAAAGCACCAGGTTTTAAAGCTCGGCAATTTTTCTTGATGTCGATTCGTATTCTTCTCTTGGTCCTTCTTGCACTCGCGCTGGCCAAACCCTTCGTTTTAAGCGAAGAAGGCCTCACGCTCTCGGAACGTTTGCCGAGCGCAAATGTGATTGTTGTCGATAATAGTTTTTCGATGGAGCATAGTTGGAGCGATGTGGAGGACAAGACCGAGGATGTTTTATCTTCCCTCAGAACCTGGGACCATGTGGCGATTATACTCACCAATCCGAAAACCAACGACGAAGGTTTTAGTAAACTCAGCAACGATCAAGATGCGGCTAAGACATTCGCATCGTCGATTTCCTTATCGAAAGAAAAAGGTGATATCGCCGCGACTATAGAAAAAGCGGCGAAAATTCTTGAGTCCTCAGAACTACCTAATCACCGTATTGTCGTTCTGAGTGATTTTTCTAAAGGAGGTTTCCCCGCTCACATCGAACCGCGCCACGCGATAAAAGATCCGGTTGAAACCTACGCGTTTAGACCTAGGAATGAAGAAAATTTAGCCTTGGTTGAAGTGCGTTACGAGCAAGAAGGCGATGCAAGGGATAATTTATGGCTCATTCGTGCGACGTTAAAAAATTACGGTCAAGATATTCAGCGAGAAAAGATAGAGCTTTCCATAGGCGGTGAGGTTGTCGCAGGCGCCCAGATATCGATCCCCGCTCAAGGCGTGGCTACCCATATTTTTAGACACGTGATCGAAGAGAAAAGTTTGGTAAAGGGAGAGGTTAACATTGTTGGAAAAGATCAAATCGGATTCGATAATAGGGCGCATTTTGTCATCCATATGCGCAAAAAAATTGAGGTCTTAGTCGTAAACGGAGAGCCTAATTCTATACCCTATCGAGACGAGACCTTCTTTTTAGAGAGAGCGCTTAACCCAATGGGATTGAGTGAAAGCAATATTGGGATAAGCGTCACCACGAGAGAGGGATTGGAGACAAAATCTCTGGAAGATTTTGATGTCCTTACCCTTGCCAATGTTTCCCGGATTTCGCCTTCGACGTCAAAACGCATTCTCAGTTTCGTTAAAAAGGGCGGCGGTTTATTGATTACCATGGGTGACCAAGTCGACCCCCTCGCATACAATCAGCACTTGGCCGAGTTGCTACCCAAACCTCTGCGTGCTTTAAAACGTCTCGCTTTGCGAGGCGACCCGGACGCCCCCGTTAAGATTACGCACATGGCGTCGATGAAAACCAGTCATCCCATTTTTCGTGTTTTTGAACTTCCCGGAGGAACGACGATTCGTGATACCTCCGTCTATAGCTACATGCTTTTGGAGCCATCACCACCAGAACGCTCGCAAACCTTGATGACCTATAAAGACAATGCACCTGCACTTTTAGAACGTCGAGTCGAACGAGGAATAGTAGTCATGCTTACTACTAGCGTGGATGATGAGTGGACAGACTTACCCTTTCGAACCTCCTTTCTTCCCTTGATGAGACGGTCGATCCAACACCTCGCTCGCCGGGCAAATTCATTTAGTAAAAAAGCAAACTATGTGGGGGATGAAATTGAGATCGAAGTGGCGTCGATGGTTAAAGAAAGACTGATTGTAGAAACACCTATAGGAAATCGGATCGTCTTGAAAGCGCTTGAAGGTAAAGTATCTTTTGTTGCTCAAGAGGTCGGCGTTTATGAGTTTTACGCCGATGATGAAGAGGACGAAAAAAATAGATTAGACGCGTTGAGTTTTGCGGCTAATTTTGATCCGGAAGAATCCTCCCTTAAAGCCATTGATGAGAAGCTCCTCGGGCGTTGGATCGATTCAAGAAATACGAAGAGTAAGAGGGGCGAGGTTGTTTCTTCGGAAAGGAGAGTGAACCTATGGCCTTGGCTACTCTTTGGTGTGACGATGCTTTTACTATTGGAAACGATGGTGAGCACCCGACAAAGTGTTCTGAGACGTTTATGGGGTCGCTTGCGCACCTCGCCTGAATCTTGAATATCGATTTTTCTAGTTATTGAAATTGAAAAATCAGATGTTAGCGTTTTCACAACTAAGCCCAGGATTGCCTTTTTAAGCCACTCTCTATTTTCCTCCTTCTCGCATTCGCTATAGCTTGCCACGCGGATAAGTCATTGTCTCCGGTCGCGGTGGAGAGCAACGCGACAACGGGGGCGTTGAGAGTCGACCTTCCATTCAACATCTCATTGGCTCCTACGTAGGATTTCCCGGAGAGAATGCGTTTGCCCGATCACGAAATCAAGGGATGTTGAATTTAACCATTCAAAAAATAGATGAAAAAGCGCAAAGGATGACGGGAGAAATTTTATACGAAGGGAGCGTTAAAACATTCCAAGCCACGTTTCGAGTCAGTGATGGGGTACTTTACGCGACGCGTGAAAGCGATAATTTTTTCGAAATCGAGATAAGTGCAAAAGGAAAAAAAGCCACACTCCTTCGTTCAGGTTTCGCGGTGAAAGCCGAATTAGAACGAAGAGATTTTGCCTACGATGCTAATCATAAAATCGAGCCAGAATTATTGGCCAACTATCTGCGATTGTTGCAGACGCCTTGGGGCCGGCGGCCAGTTCATGGGTCGACCGAAAAGCTTAAGCTGGCGGACCTCAAAACCTTAACCAACGACGAGATTAGACTGACGCGTTTGGCCATCTATGCCCGCAGTGAATTGGCGTTCGCAGACCCGCGCGATCGCTACTTTTTCGAACGAATAACGAGATGGTAGGCGCCCTATTTTGTAAAGGTAGATACTAAATTAAGCGCCTTAGAGAAAGCCAATATTGTCATTCTTCAATCTTTGGAAAAGCCGCGAGCGCCTCTGGGCGAACCTTAAAGGGTTCATTCGGACTGGATTTCTGTTTAGGTCACGAAACAAGACTCGCGCGATCTACAAACACGTTTTGAAAAAGAAGCATAGGCCGCGGAAGAATTAGTCGCAGAGTTTACTAGCGCCTTTCTTTGGGCTCAGTTCCAAATTGGTGCCATTTTGAGACATGGGATGTATTAAAGACTGAAAAGAATTCCTAAAAAGGGATCCCCAGTCCGTCGCGTCTGCAAAATTCAAAAGATCGATTAGGTGTTCACGCAGTATCATAGTTCTTCAATACACGTATCGATCCATTCTTGATCTCAAACCGTGATCGGGAATCAGGAGGTTTCGTGATTTCTCGGCTTTGAAAGGAATCAGTTTATTACTCCTAAGTTGTTATTTGAGTTTGCTAATGTTTTTTTTTTGTTAAAAACAGAAGCTCTTTGGGCATAATCAACCAATATCTTCAATTTTAGAAAACGCTGTGCAATAGTGATTGGCTGATGATTCTTTGGACCGCAAAGAAAAGGTTGCAATCTCAATCTTAACCCGCTCCCTTTCCAAATACAGCTCCTACATCATTAGGGGGTCTGAAGCACATCGGGTTTAGTGTGATCAAAACCGGTGGGATTCTAGTATGACCATTCATTGTGTCCTTGTGGTATTCGAGGGGATTTTTGTTCGGAAGAGAAACTCCCTCTCCCTCTGGGAGAGGGCTGGGGTGAGGGCGATCAAACAAGCAAGTGGTT
>JALSKP010000816.1 GCA_026988815.1 Myxococcales bacterium
GGATACGAATGCGCATGGGATTTTCATGATGTTCACTTCCCGAGACCTGATAGCGATACCATTCCAGATTTTATTGTTGGTGCGTTTACCAAATATAGTAAAGATGAAGAAGATTTTGAATCCTCCCAAGAACGCTCAAAATGGACATTAACACCCTCTAAAAAACCCTGTAGATCCGACCATACCCAAAAGGTAGGTTCGGCAATTGAGGCGATATATGAGGGAGAGCTTTTCGAAGTCAATATCACCGGACATAGTGAATATGATTTCGAAGGGAATCCTCGCCATCTTTTCGATGCCATGAAAGAGACCAATCAGGGCAATTGGTTCTCTTGGTTGCGTTTTGATGATTTGTATATTTTAAGCAGCAGTCCAGAGTGTTTTCTTCGTGTGAAGGAAGGGAAGGTTAGTACGGATCCCATCAAAGGCACGGCGAAAGTTGGGAGCGCGGAGAGCATACAATCGGAAAAAAACCGAGCCGAAAATATCATGATAGTCGATTTGATGCGTAACGATCTCACTCCTTTTTGTGTTCCAGGAACGGTGAGGGCCACCGAGCTTTATCGTGAGGAAGTTATCGGCGATATTGTCCACCTCGTCTCTCGGGTAGAAGGGGATTTATACGAAGGCTGTACACCCCTTGACCTTTTATGTGGATGCTTTCCGCCAGGTAGTATCAGTGGCGCGCCGAAGTTGCGCGCCATTGAAATTGCGGCAGATTTGGAAAATAGAAAACGAGGTTTTTATTGTGGAACCATGTTTTACAGCGATCCGTGTGGTGATTTAATGAGCTCGGTTCTGATTCGAAGCGCAACCCTTGTACATAAAGATAGTAAGTCTGACTCCTATCTGTTGGCCTATGGTGTTGGTGGGGCAGTTGTTTCTGATTCAGATCCCGATGGCGAATATGATGAAGCCTTATTGAAACTCGGCCCCATCGAGACCTTTCTTTAATGGTATTTAACGAACAAAAAAACAGAGGTGTGCTCTTCGGCGACGGGGTTTTTGAAACGATGCGTGTCGGAAAAAGAGGCGTTTGGGAAGAGGGCGCACATGTTCAAAGATTGACAAAAGCGCTGTCGTTTTTTGGGCTGAAGGTCGACTTGAAGAAAATTATTCAAGAGATATCTGCTTTGCGATTTGAGGAGACCTGTTTAGTCCGATTAACGGTCATTCGTTCTGGCGGGCCTTTTTCGATTCAAGAGCAGAGCAGATCGGAGGTGTATTGGAGTAAACGACCCCTTCTGGTCAGTACGAGGGCGCCTCGAATGATAGGTCTTTCGGGCTTGTATCAGCCCGGCGATGTCCTTCATGAATTTAAGACAACAAGTTTTTTACGATCGGTCCATTGCCGTATGAGGTCCGAGGATCTTGGATATGATGTGGGGATCATGCTAGGTGGCGAGGGCGAGGTCGGGGAAAGCGCGACAGCCAATATCTGGGCGGTATTTGATGATCACGTTGTAACGCCAACCGCGTCGGGTGTTTTGGCCGGTATCGCTAGGGGGTCCATACTTCGTAGGAGCTTAGGCGAGCTTCCGATTTTCGTTCGTCCGCTGAAGGTTGACGAGTTGTTTGATGCTAAGGAAATTGCACTAAGTTCTGTTGGCGGTCTCGTTTCTGCGCGATCCTTTTGTTTTCAAGATAGAGATATTGAACTCGAATCGAACTGGGCTCCTGCGGTTGCTGAGGTTCTTTTTGAGTAGAAAGATCAACCCATTTTGGGAGGATGAGGAATGCAAGATCATCATCTTAGATAATCGCGATTCTTTCGTTTACAACATTGCACACCGGTGTTTTGAGGCGGGTTTTAAGACGCGCGTGATTCGTTCGGATAAGATTAGGCTGGCTGAATTGGTCGAATTGAAACCGGAGGCATTGATTATTTCTCCAGGGCCCGGTCATCCCAAAGATGCGGGATGTAGTGTCGACGCTGTCGATTTTTTCTCTGGAAAAATTCCGATTTTGGGCATTTGTTTGGGCCATCAAGCCATCGCCCATGCCTTCGGAGTCGCTGTTGTTAGGGGAAACCTGCCTCGTCATGGAAAGACCTCCCAGATCGAAAAAACACACGATCGACTTTTTGAGGGCGTGGAGGAACTTGAGGTTGGACGCTATCATTCTTTGATTGTATCCCGACCCTTAACCGGCGCTTTGGAAGAAATCGCCACCAGCAAGGATGACGGTTTTGTGATGGGTATACGTGTGAGAGACGTTCCAACCTGGGGCGTTCAATTTCATCCCGAATCCGTGCTCACGAAAGAGGGCGTACTTATTTTTAGGAATTTTTTCGCTCAGATTCAGGAGTTTAGAAGTGATTCAATAGTGGTTGGCGGCGCGCCTTAAGGAGACTTAAAATAAAACCCGACGATTATTCAGCGGGTAGATGTACAGGTTCCTCTTTCTTCACATCAACAGATTTTTTGAGATCGGGAGATTCAACTTCACCTAAGACCGAGCCTGCAACAAAAGAAATCTTATCGCGAAAGAGTAAAATCATCGTTAGTAGAATGATGAGGCCGACGACTTGGGCTAACTGCACGGTCGTACTCGCGCGTTTTTTCTTAGGGCGGCGGGTTCTCCTCAAAGACTGATTTCCTCTAAAGATTGGGAGGCATGTTTGACCCCTTTTAACTGAAGTTCGATACTTGATTCTTTTTCCAGAATGTATGTTTTGGGAACAAATGCGATCGATACGGAGTGTCTTAGTTTCTGAGCATTGTCAGAGAGCATGAATCCAAACCCTTCGGCTGTACCTGAAGTGTCGCGAAAAGAAGCGCGTAGATGGAGTTTTGAGACGATGCGTACGTTGGACGCGTGTAAATCATTGGCGTAGAGAATGGGTTCGGGGTTTCCGTTCCCAAAAGGGTGCAATAATTTTAGTTCTCCGAGAAGTTGGGCATCTAAATCTCCCAAGTTCACCGAGGCGGCGATACGTAGTTTGGCTTTTGGAACACGATCTTCCTCAAGCGATTCTTCGATCGCGCGATTGAGGCCTACAGAAAAAGCGGGGAGATGCTCTTCTTTTAAAGAAAGACCGGCGGCTAAGGCGTGTCCTCCGTAGGTTTCAAGAAAGTGCGCGACCTGATCGAAGGCTTTTACGAGATTAATACCTTCCACACTTCGCGCGCTTCCCTTGGCAAGTCCAGCATCATCGATTCCGACGACGATGGAGGGAAGATGAAATTTTTCTGCCAAACGGCTTGCAACAATTCCGAGCACGCCTCGGTGCCATCCTTTGCCATAAACGACGAGAACCTGTTGATCAAGCGCGACACGTGCCTCAGCTTGCTCGATTGCGTTGGTGAGAATGGCGCGTTCTTCGTCTTGTCGCGATGTATTTAGTTCGTCGAGTTGAGCCGCTAATTTTGTTGCAATGGCGTATTTATCGGTCGTGAGAAGTTCAACACAAATAGCGGCATCGCTCATTCGGCCAGCCGCATTGATCCGCGGTGCGAGTCGGTAGCTGATGACCGATGCGGGGATCGGACCTGACGGCACCGAGGCGCGTTCCATCAATGCTGCGATACCGGCTCGGCGTCGTTTGGAGAGAACGGCCAGGCCTAATCTGACCAAGGTTCTATTTTCATCAATGAGTGGCATGACGTCCGCGACGGTTCCCATCGCGACGAGATCTAAATAACTGGAGATATCGGGGTCAGGTACAACATCAAAAATATCCCGTTTTCTTAGCTCGCTGATTATCCCGCAAACGAGTTTGAAGGTCACACCAACCGCGGCGAGGGAAGGAAAGGGATAGTTGCAATCTTTACGAAGAGGATTGAGAACCGCTCTTGCTGGCGGCAGAATATCGGGCACGGTATGATGGTCAACGATAACCGCTCGCATGCCCAGGGTGTTCGCGAATTCAATTTCGTCAAAGTTTGAGATCCCGCAATCGGTCGTGATAATGAGTGTGGTTCCATCATCGTGGAAACGTTGGACCGACGCTTTGCTTAATCCATATCCGTCTTGGTTTCGAAGAGGGATATAGAAGGAAACGTTGGCGCCCATATCTGTCAGAAAACTGTACAAAACGGAGACGCTCGAGACGCCATCAACGTCATAGTCGCCGTGGATGGTGATCTTTTGTCCGCGAAGGATTGCTTTGAGAACTTCGGCAACGGCCGGTTTCATATCCTTCATTAAGAAAGGATCATGCAAATCCTCCAGCGAGGGATGAAGGAAATGTTGCGTTTGGTGTGCTTCAATTCCGCGTTGGGATAAGATTTTAGAGGTAATGGAAGAGAGGTTTTGTGATTCGGAAATGGCTTTCCATTTCTCTTCGGCAGGTTCGCAAATAACCCATTTTTTTTCTTGGGCCTTCATCGTCGCCTCGTAGTAGTTCTTTTCGCTAGACTACTACGCGCTGATGACTTGTCGAGAAGCTTTTCGAACACGGAGGAAATTATCGACGGCTAGCATCACAGGCGATGCGACGAAGACCGAAGAATAGGTACCCACGCCAACACCGACGATGAGAGCAAAAGCGAAATCTTGAATCAAATCGCCGCTCCAAAGGTAGATAGCACCAACGGCTAGGAGCGTTGTGATACTTGTCATGAGTGTACGGCTCAACGTTTCGTTGATCGAGGCGTTGACGACTTTTGGAACATCTTCTTCACCCTCTTCGGTGAAGTTTTCACGTATCCTATCGAAAACAACAATAGTATCGTTCAACGAGTAACCAACGATGGTCAGAAGAGCGGCGATGATGGAGAGATTGAATTCAGTGCCAACGAGAATAAAGACGCCGATTGAAATCGCGACATCGTGCCCAAGAGCGGCGACGGCGCCGGTTGCGTATCGAATATCGAAGCGGAAGGCGATATAGATAAGGATAAGAAAGAGGGCCACGATTAGTGAATAAGCGCCAGCTTGACGGAGTTGTTTTCCCACTGTAGGTCCAACCGTTTTCAAGCGTACCAAACCTGTGTCGGCGTTGAAGGCAGGTCCCATTACGGCTGCGAATCCTTTTTTGGTTCGACTGCCCAGACCTTCAAAACGAACGATATAGCGTTTGCTCTCATCAACACCTTCTGTGGTGACTACAACGTTTTCAAGACCGAGGGTCTCAACAGATGATTTAATTTTATCGGTGTCTATATCTCGGTCTTTAAAGACAACCGTCATTTTATCGGGTTGCTCAGCTTGCCATAAAATCCGCCTCACGTCCGAAAGGGTCTTGAGTTTGCCTTTGATCTTATCAACACTTTGCTCATTGACGACCGAAATTTCTTTGGTTTGAATTTTGTATTCTCGGCTGCCCGCTTCCCCGAATTTTTGAACGCCAGCATCTTTGAAAACCCTAAGTGCGGCATCGCGAACTTCAACGTCGGTGACATCTTTCTCGAACTTAAGGATGATGTCGGTTCCGCCAACGAAATCGATTCCCCAGCTAGGTCCTTTGGTGAAATAGAGCGCAATGCTTCCGATGACGACTAAAAGAGATATGGTTGCGACGATTTTCGCTTTTCCGACAAAGTCGATATCTGTATTTTTGGGAACAATTCTAAACATAATATTCTCCGTACTCTTATATACTAAGGGTGTCTTTATTGCCCTTAGAGAGCCAAGATTCAAACAACATTCTCGAGATAAACACAGCTGTGAAGATCGTCGAAACGATTCCAATGAGAAGCGTTACCGCGAATCCTTTAATCGGACCGGTACCAAACTGAAGTAAAACAAGACCGGCAATTCCTGTCGTGATATTGGCATCAATAACAGCAGAAAGTGCTTTTTCAAAACCAGCTAGCATCGCGTCGCGTGGCTTCATTCCCGTATCCAATTCTTCACGAATACGTTCGAAAATAATCACGTTCGCATCAACGGCCATACCTACGGTGAGGATGATTCCAGCGATACCGGGCAAGGTAAGCGTTGCGCCAATGACAGCCAATCCGGTGAGGATAAACATCATGTTTAGTCCCAACGCGATAATTGAAATCACACCCGAGGCCCGGTAGTAAACCATCATTAAAAGGATGACCAAAAGGAGTCCGATGAGGAAGGCTCGGGTAGAAGCATCGATTGAATCTTGTCCAAGCGAAGGACCAACGAGGGTTTCGAATTGCTTTTCAATTGGAGCGGGAAGGGCACCATGTCGAAGAGCGGTGACCAAATCCGTTGAATCGGCGATAACATCAGCATAAGATTGCATGGAGTTCATCGTGATTGAGCAACGTCCGCCCATGATGGCCTCGTTGAAGACCGGCGCACTTTGAACTTCATCATCCAACATAATCGCCATTCTCTTTCCAACATTATTCGAAGAAAGTTCTCCGAACAAATCCGCGCCTTTGAGGTCGAACTCAAGCGCAACGTAGGGACGATTGGTTTGTGGGTTGGATTGGACAGATGCGTTTTGGACGTAATCGCCAGTCAGATTCACTTTTCTAAAGACGTAATAAGATTTCCAGTAACTTTTGTCTTTGTCTTCATCTGTCTTTTGAAGATCTTTGTAGACTTTGTGTTTTTGGTAACCGATGAAATGATCGGGCGGGACTTTTCCTTTGAAGTATTTCTTAAGCATTTCCTTGTCGTGATGGGTAACGGAACGATTTCCGCCAACATTACGTAATTGAAATCCTTTTGGGAGCTTTCCAGAGAAACGGTTGAAGAAGGCGTTATTTCCCGCATCGTCGACCATTCTGAATTGAAGTTGAGCGGTCGCG
>JALSKP010000817.1 GCA_026988815.1 Myxococcales bacterium
CTCTTTTTGGGAAGCGTTTTGGAAAGCAAGAATTAGAATCCCCTCGAACCAAACAAGCCTCCGAACAGACGCAAATTTCTCGTAAGCATAGTCTCGCGTCGTGTCGCATTCGCCCGTATCGAATTCGGAGTAATCTACCGCCATCCCAGCGTATCCATCGCGCGCATGATGTTCGACCTCGAACATATGGTCGAGAAAGTGAGCTGTGCTTGTGTATCGTAGCACTATTCGACCTCAATGAGTTGGTACTCGACAACTTTCAACGGAGGTTTCGCAATGCCTGCCATGCTCGTGACGTCTCTAAGACGAGCGGCGAAAACAGCCGCAGCATTACGAAATGATGGTCTTACAAAGACCCTCGGACCTTTTCCTCCCGTCTCCTTCGAATACGAATTTCTTCCTCCTCGATGCGTTTTTCAAAATAGGAAATGACCTCCTCTAAAAGAAGGTGGTCAAACATCGCAGTTCGACATTCCATTCGCAGGTTTGACAGATAGAGTAAATTTAAAAATCAATCATGCATGGACAGTCCCAGTCGCAATGTGTCCACCCTAATAGACCCACATAGTCCGATACACCGTTGGCAATCGTTATATCGCCGTTCGCTTCTTCGCGATAATATGAGCTAACGGTACCTCCTTCAATTTTATTTCCGTCCTCGGTCATCCAACAAAAATTCCTTTGCACGAAGGGTTCGCATGTTTTATCCGGGTGCTCAATCGTCACCTGTGAACTGACGAAAAACGAACAACCAGCGGCATAACACGACTCGATATCGGTATAGGTTTCGCATTCCTCCGCAGTGGGCAGATTTTTTGAGACGTCTGTTTGATCAACAAGACCGGTATCTTCAACGATATCCTCTCCAACATCTGACTGGTCGGCGACTTTCGAACAACTCGACAAAGTGAGAAGAAAAATAAGTGTAAAAATATGAGTTTTCATTCTGTGTCTATCTCCGTTCCGGGTCCATCTGAATCATCGCGATCGCTATCTTCATATAACCATGAGTAATATGCTCTAATTTTGTTAACACCGCATCCTGTATCGTCGGAAGTGACGCGATATCCATAAATCTTAAGTCGCCAATAATAGCCACTAAAGAGATCACTTTTATAGACCTCAGATTTTTCGTCTATTGATACGTCGCTATCGGCAGTATACCAGATCGTTTTGTCCGCGCTGTATTGCAGGAAGAAATCCAAATCATCCATCTGTTGACCCAACTCATGTTGTTTGTCGTAGAAGAACATTACTGCTTTTAAGGGTTCAACATCTGCCGAAATCTTATTTCCATTGTTTAGATTATGATAATGCGTTTCGTGATGAGATATACAAGTTTGATATGACCCCCAACCAGACGGCCCGTCCAACCCAGAAGATACAGGATAGCGCATTTTTAATCGACCGGCACCGTATAAATTCGAGAAAGAACCTCCTGCACGATCGCCAAAAAGTAAGAGATTTGCGCTAAGCAACCCGGGGTCATCAATAGCATTAGAAATCGTTTCTTTGTAGTATTCTAAATATCCAGCCGAAGCTCCGGCAACGGTCGGTGTCGCTATACTCGTGCCACACGCATTGCCGCCGTATGTGCCATATTTTTTCGGCCATAAGGTACGGCAAGCCGGGCCTGAAATATCAACAATTTTTCGACCTTTGCCCTGACTTGATGTGCCACCTCTAGAAGAACCACAAATCCGTGGGAAAAAACAACCCGTGATCCCACGCGTCCAACTGGTTCCGTAACGTACATCGTCTTCATCGGTAGCTAGGTTTGGTTGGCTGTGCCCACCAACAACAAAAGCCCCAATAGCCGACGCGGGGTGCCATAAGGTGCAATCAGTAGCAGAGAGATGGCCATAATTCCCAGCGAGAAAAAAGGGTATTGTCCCACTATCGTATAAAGAGTTAAGATCCTTTGCCCCACCCGTCTCGCCTTTACAATTTATATCGTTGACCGTCGATCCAAATCCTCCAGAACTGGACCACAGCGCAAGATTATCTGAGATAGCGCGATCGATAGTTGTATCGAATTGCCCTGTATTAACCCCATAATAATAGTAAAAGTCAGATTCTCGTGCATACCCACTTCGGGCTTTTCTAGCATCGTAAGTAGTGACACTGGAATCCTGCCCATCCATTAAATCACCCAGCGCAATTCCCGAGACTAGCGTTGGGTGGGAGTTTTGGGGAAACGTCCCAAAGGTTGAAACAGCAGTGCAAAGCCCAGAGGCACAGGACCAAAGTTTTTTTATGCGTGAACTCGATGATGAATTCCAATCCAAAAATGCAGGGTGCTTATCGTCAATGGGTTTCCATTCCTGAATACCAAAACGGAGGGGAATACCAAAAGGATCGCCATTATAATAATTGCTTGTATCCAGATATTGAAATAGTTGTGTGCCGTCTATAACTTCAGCACCATCAACAATTCCCTCGTTGGTTTTCAGGTCAAGTAGATCCAGCGAGGTTATTTCTTGACGTTTTTCGAGATTTAAAATTTGGCTCCTACTTAATAGGGCGTGCAAACTAAACAAATTCGTCGCTTTGCTTAATGTGATTCCACCGATATCTTTAATGGTTCTTTCTAAATCTAAGAGTTGTGTTTTTACGATCGCTTGATGGGCAACCAGTGCGCGATCATATGCATCATCTTTGTCTTGAAAGGTAAGGACGTTGCCACGGGCGATCTCTTTTTCTAGCCGATGGAAAATCGTATCAAAACCGGATGGACGTTCGATATAAACTTTTATGGCTACTTTTTCATTCGAGTTTTTTCCGACCCACTCAGCCAAGCCGCCCGATATTTTCTCGTGGTTGAGATTTTGGACAGCTTTCTCTACAGGATTAGGATCAAATCCGGTTTCCAACCCAACAACTCCAGATAAATGAAATTCCTCTTTGTCCGAACTCACGACAACTTCGTCTCCTATCGCTATAGCACGACCATCTTGGAATTCATTTATTTCAAAAAAGGGCATTTTCCCATCAATCAAACTATTCGCCATTGGATGGATATAGGGAACATCTTTTGGATCGACCTGGGGCTCTTCCCCTCCTGATTCAATAAAATGTGTTTGTGTAATATGTTGATCAAGCGCTTCTTGGCACGAAAAAAGAAAAATCGCGCTAATCGCGATGACTTTTGACTTTTGACATTGATACCCCCTTCTATGTGTGGGATGAGTTAAATTATTCCAAATATATAATCGAGTTCCAAATCGTTAGCAAATACTTTCGCATATTTATTTTAACCAATTTTTAGTGTCCGTTAAAAAGGAAAACTAACGAGCCTTTATGGTGGGATTTTTCGCCTCACCTTTTTGCTTCTCGATCCGCGCTTTGAATAATCTCGAAATTATTTCCAAAACCGGCGCGACCTTAAAGCCGACCTATACTAATCCCATCCTTTTCTGAAATCGGTTTCTAGCCAGACCAAAAGGTGAGGCTATCTCACACGATGAATGATGGTCTTAAGACCCTCGGACCTTTTTCTCCCGTCTCCTCCTTCGCCGTTTTTACCTTAATTCCAAGCATCCCATTTAAATGTTGAACCTCCATCGCAGACCCATTAGAATCAACCTATGAAATCTCAAATAAGCGCCATCATTTTGGGATGCCTCCTTTCTTGTGGCGAAGACATCAGCGTGACCCAATACGACAAGCCCGCAAACGATCAATCTAATGCACTCACCTCCTGCGTTCTCGATCTCTTGCAAAACCAAACCGGCGAACTCACCCTTTTGGGCCACCAAGACGACCTCGCCTATGGCGTAAACTGGTTTGGCGAAAGCGGTCGATCAGATATTCTCGAAAGCGTCGGCCAACGGCCTTCAATGATTGGTTGGGATCTGGGAAATATTGAACATGGAGACACAACAAATCTCGACGCGGTTCCCTTTTCTTTTATGGCTGCCCAAATCAAAGAAGGATTTCAACGAGGGGCCTTAAGCACGGCAAGTTGGCATGCATCTCACCCCACCAGTGGCGGCGGCTCTTGGGATGTTTCCATGGATCCCAATCTTGTTCTACGTTCCATTCTTCCCGGTGGCGTTCAACACGAGACTTACAAAAAGGGACTCGATAATATCATCACACTCTTTAAAAGCATCGCTCCCACGCCGCTTTTTTTTCGCCCTTTTCATGAAATGAATGGCAACTGGTTTTGGTGGGCCAACGCAGATCCAGAGACCTTTAAAACCTTATGGTGGTTTACCTTCGACTATTTTCAAAAAGCGGGCGTCCAAAACCTCCTATGGGTCTATTCACTCGACTCGCCTAAAAACGCATCAGAAATCTTACGATGGTATCCAGGAAATGATTTTGTCGACGTCATCGGAAGTGATGACTATAAAAATATTGAATCGCCAACTCAACATAAAGCCTTCGTATCAAGCCTTGAAAGTACGGTCTTATTTGCGCAGAGCAGAAAAAAACTCGCGGCGCTCAGCGAAACAGGCTTGGAAGGACTGGACAATTCCACCTGGTTCACCGACGTCCTTCTCAAAGGCTTGCACGCCAACGATCGAACAAGAGCGATTTCATGGGTTCTTCTCTGGCGAAACGCAAACGCGGAATTGGATCGCCCCGGGCATTTTTACGCTCCCTACGATGGTCATCCCTCGGTAAATAATTTCAGGCGCTTTGCTGAAGAGCCCGCGATAGTTTTGGAAAATGATTTCCAAAACCGACTGGCAAGTTGCACTGAGACAGCGCCTGGATTTTTTACAAAAACTCAATGAGTTTAAAACAATTTTCGTTCAACTCAGATTTTATCTTTTCGAAATGCGCTTTGTTTTTCGTCTCGATTTTTAACTCAACGTTCGTGGTTCCAAAAGTGGTTCCAGAGGTAAAAGTGCGGTTGTGACGAACTTCTAAAATATTCCCTTTTAGATCGCCCACAATCGATAATATTTTCGCGAGGGTACCTGGTGTATCCGTAATCTGAACTGCAATGCGTTGCAGACGACCCGCGGCAACCAAACCATTTTCAATAATTCTAGAAATGATATTCATATCGATATTACCCCCACAAATAATCGCGCATATTTTGTCGTCAGGTTTACCAATTTTACCTGCTCTTATCGCCGCCAGCGAGGCCGCGCCTGCACCTTCGGCGAGTGTCTTTTCTTGCTCCAATAGCATAAGAATAGATTCAGCGATTTCGGATTCACTTACCGTCACAAGATCGTCGACGAGTTTACTAACGATCGCAGCAGTAATCTCTCCCACCTTTCGAACGGCCACCCCATCAGCTAAGGTTTGGTGGGCCACCAACGCTATGGGGTGCCCCACTTCCACCGCTCGCTTCATCGAAGGCAAAACCTCGGGCTCCACTCCTATAATACGAACGTGGGGATGGGTCGCCTTTACTGCGCTAGCCACGCCCGAAATCAAACCTCCCCCGCCCACCGCAACGACGATAATATCAACGTCAGGCATCTGCTCCAAAATTTCTAGGCCGAGCGAACCCTGACCCGCGATCACATCCTCATCGTTGAAAGGATGAACGAAAACCAAGCCTTCCTCTTTTTCGATTTCGCGAGCGACACGGTAGGCCTCATCAAAATTATCACCCGCTAAAACAACTTGACCACCAAAAGACTTCGTCCGCTCGACTTTTATAAGCGGCGTTCCTAGAGGCATCACTATTTTCGTTTTAATGCCAAGCTCGGCACCATGATAGGCCACCGCTTGAGCATGGTTTCCAGCCGAGGCCGCAATCACACCACGATCCCTATCGACCTTGCTTAACAACATTAATTTATTCCGAGCCCCCCTCTCCTTAAACGACCCCGTCATCTGCAAGTTATCCAACTTTAAGTAAACTCGCCTACCACATTCTCGACTCAAAATTGTACTTTTTCTGCATGGTGTGAGAAAAACAGCATCGCCAATACGAGCGCGAGCTGCATGAATATCTTCAATAGAAACCGACATAAACACCTCTGGAGAAAGGCTTCTCTTTTGCCTTTCCTTTCTTACTTGAGCAATACTTTTCTCGACTGTGTCCTGTGAAAAGCTTCGCTTACTTTTTTAAACGTAAGAAACGCGCTGCCCAATAGACAAAGCGAAAATCGTTGGAAGGAAAAAGCGACGAATCATCACTACCGTTGATTCCTCCATAGGGGGTTGTTCTCCAATAGAAATTATCTCCCGCACGGATACGCATAGGAACGGGGTCCTTGGAAATCAATGCCCCGTTTCTTCCCACAAAACCAAGCACCGGAATTTTTGTACCATCCACCGCGGTACAATCCTTGGCCGCAATTTCTTCGGCATCACAATTTTCAATCGCTTCAGAAAATGCAGGTGCTGCCGGAAATGTATCCAAGGTCAACCTCGCGCGCGACCAGGCTTCTAGATCTACATCGCGGTTGAGCGTTCGATTGGACTCCGCAAAAGCGCGACTTGCAACATAAACAAGATCGTAGAAAGACCACGATTGTTCCACAGGCTGATTGGGACGATCGGGATTGTTGTACATCTCAACCGTAATGGCCTCCCGAATGGTCTTGCGTGCGGCGTCATCATGAATATAGCGACTCGCCATCCAGGCGCCCGTAAATCCCATATTGTAATTCGAAAAGTTCGTGCCCGACCCCATGGCAATAAATCCAATCGTATCCACGGCAATTTT
>JALSKP010000818.1 GCA_026988815.1 Myxococcales bacterium
GGCTAATTTTCATTGTGGACTCCAAGTTCACGTAGATAAGAAATCCCTTTTACAATTAAATAATCATCTTTGCAATCATCCGGCCGAAAACACCAGAGGGAGAGGGGATCAGAATCCCACCGAAAAGGATCACACTATTAGAAAAACGAGCCAGTCTGCCTTGCTTGTTTAAAAGTTCAAACTCGTGGTATAGGCATTGAAATTGCCTCATACGATTTTTAACGATGTTTAAAGAACTCATTTCCACTTACAAAAATTCGCTCAAAGAAAACGATATTACGTGGAATATTTATGTTGCGCGTCCTGTCGCAGCAGTCTTTGTCTTTTTCTTAAAACGGACGCCCTTAACGCCCAACCAAGTGACCTTCCTTGGATTACTGGTGTTTATTTTGTCCCTCGTACCGATGCTCGCCAAACCCGATGCGATGGGGTTTCTATTTACCGTTTTGCTCATCCAGTTGGCCTACGTTCTCGATTGCGTGGATGGACAATTGGCGCGCATCAAACATATGACTTCCGAGGCTGGTGCCTATCTGGATTTTTTAATCGATGAGATCAAAGCCGTGTTGATGATGGGCGGCATTGGCGCCCATCTTTGGTTAAGGTACGATGAACCTCTCTACCTCATCGTGGGTATTTTAGGCGGCGCTCTGGTTTCTATTGCCACATCTCTAACCACCTTTGTTCGACGACCCGAATATACGGGCGTCGATATCAAGCCAGGTGAATCTGCCAGAAGAGCGGCTGAAAAACCTCCTGGCGGGTTGGGAACACTCATCTGGTTGGTCAAACGGGTGATGTCCTATTTTGTTCACTATCCGTCTTGGATTTTATACGCGGCGCTTTTTGGTGTTTTTGCGCCACAAGTTACATTCAAAGGCGTTACCCTTGATGGGGCAAATCTCTTCACGCTTCTTTTTCTAGGCGTTTACGCCATCTATGTTGCCAAGACTTCTCTTGGCGTGTTCTTAAAACTTGCCAGTCCTGGGTATTACAAAAAATGAAAGCAATTATCATCGCCGCCGGTAAAGGCAGTCGTCTTGAACATTATACAACGCAGAGACCTAAATGTATGGTCTCAGTGGGCGGAAAATCAATTCTCCAAACCCAACTTCACGCTCTAAAATTGCACGGTTTAGATGACCTGCACATCATTCGCGGATACCTGGCCGATCGACTTGTCGTCGAGGGGGCGACCTATCATCTCAACGATAACTTTGAGAATAACAACATTCTCTTTTCTCTTTTCTACGCACAGTCTGCGATGAAAGGCCCCTTTGTAAGTAGTTATTCTGACATTGTTTACACGCCCGAAGTAGTAGAGAAGTTGACTAAATGTGAGGGCGATATTTGTTTGGTCGTCGACCGAGATTGGGCGAGCGCATATGTTGGCCGCGAGGACCATCCCGTGGAACAGGCCGAATTGGCCGAAGTGGTTGACGGAAAAATTGTCCGCGTCGGAAAACAAGTCGGTGCAGATCATGCCGCCGGCGAGTTTATTGGACTCGCAAAATTTAGCGCCAAGGGGGCTCAAATCATGAATGAGGTATTTGACGAGGTTCGCGCCAAGCTCGGCGATGAGGAGCCTTTTCACGCCGCCAAACATTTTAGAAAAGCCTACCTAACGGATCTCTTTTTAGAGATCATACAACGCGGTTACGATATTACGCCGGTATTTATCGATGGCCAATGGCGAGAAATTGATACCGTCCAAGATTTGGAAAGGGTCAACCAAGAATGGATTTAGAGACCTCTGGATTCTTTCTAAGTCGTTGAAAAAATAGAGAAAACGCGGAGGACCTGAAACGAGTTTTCCTCTTGACCGAAAAGGACAAGACTTAAAAGGAGGAAAATATGTTAGCGAAAATTAAATCCGGGGCTCTCTTGGGTGTGGATGGTTTTATTGTCGAAGTTGAGGTGGATATGGCGTTTGGGTTAAACATCTTTCATGTCGTAGGTCTACCCGACGGCGCGGTGCGGGAGAGTCGACTACGGGTTCCATCGGCTATTGAAAACGCGGGGTTCAAATTCCCAGAAGGGAAAATTACAGTGAACTTAGCACCGGCCGATATTCGCAAAGATGGCACGGCCTTCGATTTGCCGATGGCTATCGGAATCCTTGCCGCGCAGCGCATGCTGGAACCCGAATCGAAAACCACACCAACTCCTAAACTTGACGACTATATTTTGGTCGGCGAGTTATCCTTGGATGGCGTGGTGCGTCCCGTTCGTGGGGCTCTTCCTTTGGCGCTTTTAGCGCGCTCACAAGGTATGCGTGGAATCATCTTGCCGAAGGAAAATGCAAACGAAGCGTCGGTTGTAACTGATATCCAAGTTTACGGTGTCGATCACCTTACGGAGGTGAGTACTTTCTTTCGTGGAACGCGAAAACTGGAAGCCCACCAATGTGATATGAAAGTCGCCGAGGAAGAAAACCCACGTGATTTTTCTGAAGTGGCAGGTCAGGAGGTAGTTAAACGTGCCTTGGAAGTTGCCGCGGCGGGTGGGCATAATGTGTTGATGATCGGTCCGCCCGGCTCCGGTAAATCGATGCTCGCCAAACGATTGCCCTCCATCCTTCCAGCGATGACCTTTGAGGAATCGTTGGAAACAACGGCCGTGTATTCTATTTCTGGGCGATTGCGAAAGGGGGGACTTGTACGTCGTCGTCCTTTTCGCACACCTCATCATACCATCAGTGATGTTGGCGTGATTGGGGGTGGAAGCGGAATACCCAGGCCCGGAGAAATTAGTTTGGCACACAATGGGGTGCTGTTTTTGGATGAGCTTCCCGAATTTAAACGCAACGTTTTAGAGGTGATGCGTCAACCTTTAGAAGACGGACGGGTGACCCTTACACGCTCTTTAATGACGCTCGATTATCCAGCTCGCGTGATGGTGGTCGCTGCAATGAATCCTTGTCCTTGTGGGTATTTTCAAAGCGATGGGGTTCAACGATGTTCATGCGGTGTGGCACAGGTCAAACGTTATAGAAATCGCGTGTCCGGTCCTCTCCTGGACCGAATTGATATTCACGTTCAAGTCCCGGCTGTGGATTATAAAGATTTACAAAAGGAGCGTCGAGGTGATTCCTCGGCTGCGATTCGCGAACGTGTTCAAGGCGCAAGGAAGATTCAGCTCGCGCGCTTTTCGAAACGAAAAATGCATTCGAACTCTCAAATGGAAACGCGCGATTTACGAAAGTATTGTAAACTTGACGACCATGGTCATCATTTTTTGGAGCGAGTGATTACACAATTTGGAATGAGTGCGCGAGCCTATGATCGTATTTTGAAGTTGGGAAGGACGATCGCAGATCTGGAAGGTGCGGCCAATATCGAGAAGTCTCACCTTGCCGAGGCCGTGCATTATAGAACACTGGATCGATGCGAATAAGAGCCCTAAACGATACCTAAGGTTGGGTTTTGATTTGCATTGTGATCGATATTGGCTTACCAGATTGTAGAATTTATCTTCTACTTAAGAGGCTATTTTGAATGTGTTCGATTCACATCCAATCATATCTCCAAAGAGCGATGTTTGGATTATTGCATTGGGTTGGCTAATTTTTCCGCTTTTCTATTTTTCTAGTATTTCGTTTTGGGATAGTTCCCGTGTGTTCAAAGCGCTTTTGTTGGTAACATTGGCGATCAATTTTATGCACAGAAATATTACGATGCTATTTGCCTACGGAGATCCAGATGAGTTTCTATATCGAAGGCGACGGTATATAATTTTACCAATATTCTTCGCCCTTCTTACGGGTAGCATTCTCTATTTTTCCCCCGGAAATTTTAAAATTCTCGCCACTATTTCTGTTCTATGGACGATCTACCATGTTGTGATGCAAAAGGTCGGCCTTCTACGTATTTATACGAAAAAAAAAGACGCAACCACCGGTGCTAGCCTTGATAAGGGATTGATTTGGTTTAGTTTTACAACGCTAGTTTTTAAGATCGCCAGTCTGGATTCTACTTATGTTCTCCTACGCAATTATGGTCATACTGCACGACTACTCATTGACGCATTCACGCCCATTCGCCAATCGCTACCGATCATAAGTAACCTTTTAGCTTTTCTCCTAATTTGTTACATTGTGTATTATTTTTTGTATTCCTATCAAGCCAAGCTCTGGTCTCGTGAGCGAATGATCTTTCTTATTTCTTACCTCACACTGCTTGCTTTTTTCTTTGTCGACTTCCTTGCCGCTTACGCGTTCTTTTCCCTTTCTCATTCTCTTGAATACTTGGCCTTATCAAAACATATTGGTGCCAAAAAAGGTAGCCAACAAAAAAAACTCAACTCGCCTATTGCTGTATTTTCTCGTAACCCAAGGAGTTGGTTTATTTTTTATCTTCTATTTACCGGCGCACTCTTGTTGATTTGGAAAGATCTTTCAAACCCGACCTTGTATAAGTTTATTGTAGGTTCCAGTTTCTTGCATTTTTTGTACGATGGGTGGTTGTGGAAGCTACGTAAGCCAAGGGTTGCGGCGGAACTCGAACTAAGAAAATGAGGCGCCCTCGTGCATGCTTTTTTTAGAAGGTAAGTGTGAGGCAATTCTATCAAATTTGCGTTAAGGTATCTATCCGATTACCGAGACCGACGTTGAAATAAGGCCATTCTTGTGGGAGCCTTCTAATACTATACCGCTATTGACTAAGGAATTGACGATGAAACTTCTCACTCTCTTGTTTACTATTTGCACCCTCCTCGCCTGTTCTGGAGACGAAGGGACCCCTTACTTTAACAACCAAACCATCACGGCCAACAATGGCACCCAAAATAATAACGGAAACAATGGGGGTACTACTCCGGCAAATAACGGGGTGACAACACCGACGAATAACCAAGGTTCAAATAACGGAACGACCGCAGGAAGTACGACCTGTGTGGATACGATGGTCTATTCTCTTGATGCCGATGGCGACGGTGTGGCCGCCACAGATTCTCCAGAAGAAGTAAAATGCCTTACTACTCTTGAGAAGGCAAATTTCATCACACGTAACGATGATTGCAACGATGGTGACCCTACGCAATATCCAGGAGCCGAAGGCATTTGTGGTGACCATGTCGTCGATACCTGCGACGGCGACCCGCCAAAAATGCAAGGAAATGCGTTATGCCAAACCCTAGACGAGGCCTGCCCAGAAACCCAAGCGGGAACGATCGATGAGCCAATGTGGGATTGTACTGGTGATGCGCCGTCCAACGTTTATGCGTATGCAACCTTTGATAATGGCAACGCATACTTCAAAGACGATTCTTGCTTCATCTTTTTCGAAGGATTTAAAGACGGATTTTATGTGAAGCACAAACTTGACCGTGTAAAGACCGACGCCTCGTGCGGGACAGCAGTGGGTTGTGTTTGCCCAGTGAGCGGAAGTCGCTCATATGACAGGCGTATGTATGCGTTTACGAGCGACCCTGCGGTAAATAATTGTCCAGAAATTCGTCTCCAAGATCATGCGTGCAACGAAGATTTGGTTCAGCCCGTGTCCAACGATTGTCGAAAGTATTTGGATCAATTGCACCCTTTTGAAAGTAACAGTAGTCCTGCACCTTTTGACCATCCTTACTCCTATGTCGCCGGATCGGTTGAAGCTTTAGAATTGCGTTTGGGTCATTTCAAAACCTTGGAAGTCGCCTGTGTAAAGAATTCAAATCGCGGGTTGGATTGGGCTTCTTTGATGAGCGGCACGATCGAAATCAACGCTGGCTTTGTTAAAAAATAAAGTCATGATAAAATGCGTTTGGTTTTTTCTTTTCGTAGGGATGCTCAGTTCTTGTGACCAAGAAAAACTAAGCCCATCCACATCATCAAACCACATCAAGGTTGAGGACGCGCCTTGGGAAAAAATTATAAAAAAAGAGGAGAAACCCAAATCCCTTCCAGCGCCTCTTCCGACAAAAGTGAAAGAGGAAAAACCGAGTCGTATTCGAAAAGGATTTAGAAAAGGTGTCGCGCTGGGTTTATTTGTAAGCCAACGCCAGGACCCCGAGTACGAATTTGGTATCTACAAAAAACTCCTAAAAGAAATTATTTCGACTGGCGCAAGCGACCTTTCTATTCCCCTTCGTTGGGTACAAAGAGATGTACGCAGCTCGGCTATTTTTCCCGATGAAAAAGTGACCGTCTCGGATGCGATGCTCTTAAGAGTTATAAGAGAGGCGAAGAGTATGGGATTAAAGATTTTCTTAATGCCCTATATTTTTTTACAAAAACGAGGAAAAGGGGAGTGGCGGGGGACGATAAACCCCAAGGATCGCAAAGGCTGGTGGGCATCCTATCGTAAGTTTATTTACCATTATGCCGATATCGCAAAGCAAGAACAGGTTTCCCTTTTTTCGATGGGAAGCGAAATAGGATCGATGAGGGACCCCAAGGAATGGGACCTTATCATTGCCCACTTGCGCGAAGAGCTACCCGAGACGGCGTTAACCTATTCTGCAAATTGGGATCGCTTTGAGACCTTTTCGTTTTGGTCAAAACTAGATCTGATCGGCATTAGTACCTATGCGCCTTTATCGAAATCTAAAAACCCCTCACTCAACGATCTCAATCAAGGGTGGGGCGGCTTTAAACATAAGATTAAAAATCTACGACGTCGGTTTCCGAAGAAGAAAATT
>JALSKP010000819.1 GCA_026988815.1 Myxococcales bacterium
AGAATCGGCGGTGAAGATACGCGCACTCCAATATTTTGATCCCCTAGAAATTGAACGTATAGAGCCAGCGAGTGGGTTGTCGACAGGTGGCGACGTGGTCACCCTTTTTGGTAAAGGTTTTACGACGAATACGAAAGTAAAGTTTGATACTATCGATGCCGAAATTATTTCTGTGGATATCAATGCGGGAAGCATTAGGTTGCGAACGCCACCCCATGCGGTGGGCCTTTCTGACCTTTTTCTCTCCAATGCACGTAGTGCCGATGTTCTTAAAGATGGTTTCTACTTCCGACTCAATGGTACACCAAGGATTGAAAATATTCTGCCCAATAGCGGGCCGGAATCTGGTGCCAATAGTGTGCGCATTATCGGTTTTGGTCTTGACGATGCGAACGCAAGTTTCACCTTTTCGGCCGCTGAGGCAACGATTCAAAATGCCACACCAACCTTTGTTGATGTCATTGTTCCGCCAGGTTCGGGAAGTGTGGACCTTCGTTTTTCAATTTCCGGTAACCAGGTCAATACGTTAATAGGCGCCTATACTTACCTTCACGATCTTTCCCTCATATCGATTTCTCCCAACACAGGTCAGTCGGGTGGTGGCACGGAGGTGACCTTTAGCGGTCAAGGTTTTACGGATGTGGATGAGGTGAAATTTGATTCTATATCAGTCCCCTTTACGGTTATTAGCGATACAGAAATCCGGGCGACGACGCTTTCTCATCCCGGGGCGATTGTCGATGTCTCGATCCATCGAGAGGGTCTTCGTTCGGTTTTAGTTGATGCGTTTACCTTTACGAGCGACCTTGAGATTTGGGGATTTAGTCCAACCGCGGGCGCAAGAGCTGGCGGGACCAACATTCACATTCGCGGTGATGGTTTTTTCGGAGCGGTCGAGGTAACCCTTGATGGCATTTCCGGCGAAAACATACAACGCCTGGATCGAAATAATATCGTCTTCTTTTCTCCTCCTCATGCGAGCGGGAATGCATCCTTGAAAGTAAAAATAGATACTAAATCTGCAGAGGGCCCTTATCCCTATTTGTATTTTGAACCCGCTTCTCGTTTTGGCGGAGCGTCTGGAAACGAAGTCAATGGCTCGGTGAATGTGACCGTCTTTTCGCTCGGAGAAGGACCCTTGGAAGATGCCTTCGTGATGCTCAGCACGCGTGCTGAAACGCAGTACCAGGGATTCACGGATGCGAACGGGCAAATCACGCTTTCTGGAATTGACGTCATCGGAGCACAAACAACGACCGCGACCGCAGCCGGATATTCTACGGCAACCTTGCAAACTGTGGATGCTGAGAACATTACGATTTTACTTAACCAGCTCGATCCGATGCCCGGTTCGGGCTCGGGAAATCCTCCGCCAGAGGCGAGGATTTTTGGTACGATTACGGCCGAAGGTAAGCTCGCAGATCCGGACGATCAAGATACCTACAATATGGCGGTTGTGCGTACAACGCAGCTCGGGACTGGAGGCGCAAGCTTTCCTCCACCAGGAAACAATTCCGTCGTCATCGGACAGCGAGGTCGTTTTGATATTCGCGCACGTGTCGGTGACCTCGCCTTAATTGGTTTGTGTGGAACTTTTCATCAGCCCACGGGTGTGTTCACGCCCGAATTTTTAGCGGTTGAACGTTTTATTTTTCTTGGGGATAAAGAAGAATTAGAAGTGGATTTAAGTTGCGATATCCCGCTCGATCAAACGCATCGTTATAAGATCACCAATTCTCAATTCGCACCTTCGGGTCCAGATATTAATCGCGTTCAGGTGTTCTGGGATTTCGGTTTCGAGGGCGTTTTCCCGAGCCGTGTGGACGGTTTTGGTTTGGGCAATATTATTGAGGTGGATAAACAGCCTGAGCCAAAAGGTAAAGTGAGCGATATTAACTTCATTTCTTTCGGCGGTAGTTTTACGGGTTTAGGTGCGCCCTTCACACGTTCTAGCGTTCTCGAAGTATCGCAGCCGCAGACCATTATCGAGCTTCCTACTTTGATGGACGTACCGCACGCTTTGCAACCCTTGCCGGGTGGTGTGGTTGAAAATAATCAGATTTCCTTCGCCGGAGGACAACCTTTTGTTCCGGATTTTTATGTTGGTTTCATTCGAAACGAACGTGGTATCATAGTTTACCAGTTTTTCTTGCCGGGAAATGAAACTACTTTCGTGATGCCAACCTTCCCCGATTTTTCAGCTCTCCCGGTTGATAAACGTCCTTTTCCGCTTACCCAAGGTCCGCTCAATATCACCATTATTGCGGCAAAAATGCGAGCAGGTCATGTGTATGAATCCTTTTCTTACCGCGATATCGACCCGGGTTTATGGGAAGCCTACGCGCAAAATAGCTGGGCGATTCGTCTTCCTCTTCCCTAAAGTTTCCTGCCAATCGCATTTCTCTATGTTCGTAGTCGAGTTTACTTATTACTATTATTTCTCATGAGGAGGGATTCTTTCTCTCTCCTGATTTCGATGTGGCTTTCCTCCACTTTGTCTAAATTATCATTGGACACTTTTTCTCTATTCGAAAATCAATCCCCTTTGGCGTGTGCGATTTGATAAGTAACAACTTTCTTTCGTTCGTTTTTCTAAGATCTCATATTTCTCCATAAAACACAGGAAAAGCAGGGGAAATAGTAAATGTGATTTTTAGTCATGTTTAGTAGGCGGGGCGTCGAGGCATGTATTCAAAAATAAGAAATTATTCAAAAATAAGAAATCTATTTCGAAAAGCATAAACTTTTGTTCATTTGCCTAGTTTTAGCACTCGCGCCAACACGGGAGTGACTGGTATAGAATACAACAGCCCAACGAATATAATTGTTATTTAGGTTTACTAAACGAAAGAGCGAATGTTCTCCAAGGATCACACTACTTTTGAAAAAAAAAATAAAGTTTTGCAAAAAAAAACAATAAAGCGTTTGTAATAAAAAAATAAGTATGGATAATACAAAGCTGTACTCTCAAACTTACCTAGGCAAGTATGATATTCAATCCACCCATATTAGAACTAAGCAACCGCATAAAAAAGGTTTGTTTTAGGCAGGTGGGTGCCTGGCGGATTTGGTGTTAGAGCACTCTTCTTAGCGGGCCATTGGCAGCAGAAATAATTAGATAAAAGTAGGGAGCATCCACGTTATTTGTTCTGAGGAACAAAAAAGATTCTCCTATTGTTAACACCTACCTAAGCCCAACATGCAAACATGTTCGGATTAGCGAGATCTATGGATTTCTACATGAAGTATGTGCTCGGCCTTATCCCTTTGGAGCGGCCTTTTAGATTTCGGCAGTTGAATGTCACCCTTTTAACGACCGATAAAAATGCCTCAAATACCCTTGTTGGGGGCAAGGAATGGATGGGGCGAAGCCTCGCCAAGACCCTCAGTTGGCGTGTGATTGGTACGCTCGACACGATCCTGATTTGCTGGGTGATTAGCGGAGAAATCGCTTTCGCAATTTCTATTGGCGGAATCGAACTCGTTTCGAAAATGATATTGTACTTCTTTCACGAGCGCCTATGGGGACGCATCACCTGGGGGACCCGACAAAAAAGAGGTGCGACCGATGCTCGATAGAAACGCAACCAAAGAGAATCTTGAGGTGAAGGGATTCTCACCCGACGAGGTTGTCAAATGGGCTTTGGCGAACGCGAAGCGCCCTGTGATTACCACGAATTTTCGCCCTTATGAGGCCGCGATTCTTCATCTTCTCACGCGCGCCTTGGCCTCTATCAAAGTGCTATGGTGCGATACGGGATACAATACTTTTAAGACCTACGAACACGCACATGCGCTTGTCGATCTGCTCGAACTCAATATCCAGTTGTATGTGCCTTTACAAACCTCGGCTGAGCGAGATGTTAGATTGGGTCTCCCCAATGTGGACGATCCCTTGCACGAAGTATTCAGCGAAGAGGTTAAACTGGAACCCTTTCGACGGGCAATGGCCGAGCATAAACCCGATGTATGGTTTACTAATTTGAGAATAGGACAAAGTGAATTTAGAAACGCTTTGGATATCGTTTCTTATTCAAAAGAGGGTGTCATGAAGGTGAGTCCTTTCTATCATTATTCCGACAAAGATCTCGACGGATATTTACACAAACACCATTTACCCAACGAATTTACGTATTTTGACCCGACAAAAGTGCTCTCAAATCGAGAGTGCGGGATACACAACTAGATGAAAAAATAATGAAAAGCACAGTTCAAATAAGCGCCCTCGAAAATGATGCGATCTATATTTTTAGAGAAGTAAGAGCACAATTCGAGCGCCCCGTTCTTCTTTTTTCGGGAGGAAAGGATTCAATTACGCTTGTTCGATTGGCTCAAAAAGCCTTCTATCCGGGCAAGATTCCCTTCCCATTATTGCATATCGATACCGGCCATAACTTCCCAGAAACGATCGCGTTTAGGGACCAGTTGGTGAAGGAGCTCGGCCTTGAGTTGATCGTTCGCCACGTCCAAGATGCCATCGACAAAGGCCAGGTCGAAGAGGAAAGCGGCCCTTACGCGAGTCGAAATTCGCTTCAGACGACAACGCTTTTGGATGCCATCGATGAATTTAAGTTTGACGCGTGTATCGGCGGTGCGCGTCGAGATGAAGAAAAAGCGAGGGCCAAGGAACGGATTTTTTCGATAAGAGATTCCTTTGGACAGTGGGATGAAAAGAAACAAAGACCCGAGCTATTCGACATGCTTAACGGCAAGATAAAACTCGGACAAAATGTTCGCGTGTTTCCTATTTCGAATTGGACCGAACTTGATGTCTGGTCCTACATTCGCGCCGAAGACATGGGAATCCCCTCTATTTATTTCGCCCATCGCCGCGCGATCTTTATGCGCGACGGATATATTTGGTCGGCCAATGACGAGATCGTCTATCGCAATGTTGACGAAATCGTCGAAGAGCGCTGGGTACGCTTTCGTACGGTAGGCGATATGAGTTGCACGGCCGCAGTATTTTCAAAAGCCAAAGATATCGACGCCGTGGTCGCCGAAATTCGTGTTTCAAAAATATCAGAACGCGGAGCGAGGATGGATGACAAACGTTCCGAAGGGGCGATGGAACGGCGCAAACAACAGGGGTATTTTTGATGAAGAAAGATCTAGAAAAAACCAATGGTCGGATGCGTAATTTGATAATTGCGACAGCCGGTAGCGTCGACGACGGAAAAAGTACGCTCATCGGACGACTTCTTTGGGATACCCAATCCTTGCCTGATGATAAAATCGCCGCCATCAAAAAGGCCAGTAAAGCACGAGGCCTTGACCATCTCGATTTCTCTTTTGCTACCGATGGTTTACTAGCCGAACGGGAACAGGGCATAACAATCGATGTCGCCCATATTTACTTTTCGACGAAAGCGAAGAGTTATGTGATCGCCGATACACCCGGACATCTCGAATACACTCGAAATATGGTGACCGGTGCATCGTCTTCCCAAGCGGCGATAATTCTTGTCGACGCACGTAAGGGGGTCATTGAACAAACCTATCGCCACTTCTTCATTACTAACCTTTTGCGTATTAAAGAAGTTGTTGTGGCGATAAATAAAATGGACTTGGTCGAATATTCACAAAGTATTTACGAGGACATTAAGCGCGATTTTGAAGCACTTATCCAAAAACAAGACTACAAAGAACAACGGATTACTTTCATTCCTATCAGTGCGCTCAAAGGCGACAATGTAGTAAAACGTTCTACCAAGATGGATTGGTTTGAAGGGCCAACTTTATTGGCCCATCTTGAGGAACTTGACCTGAGTGATGTGTACAATACCGGAATGCCTCGCTTTCCCGTTCAATGTGTCATCCGTCCCAAATCGGAATCCTTCCCTGACTTTCGTGCTTACGCCGGACGACTTTACGGCGGAGATTTTCACGTCGGGGACGAGGTTGAGGTATTGCCCTCCCGACAGAAAACAAAAATAAAAGATATATATTTTTACGATACAAAATACGATGTGGCGGCGCGAAGAACGTCTATCACTCTGGCTTTGGAGGACGAACTCGATATTGGTCGGGGGGATATGATTGTCAAGGTTGGTGATCTTCCAGACATTAAAAAAGAGTTAAATGCCTTTGTGTGTTGGATGGATGAAGAGGCGTTGAAACCAGGTATGAAATATCATTTGCAGCACGGCGTCAATTCCGTCCTCGCCAAAGTGGAAGAGATCCACCACCGCATTCTAACCGATTACTCAGGCGTAGAATCCGTTGAACAATTAGAAATGAACGACATCGCCGAGTTGTCCCTTACATTAAATCGCCCGATTTTTTCGGACCCCTTTAAGGACCACAGAACGAATGGTTCTTTTATTTTAGTCGACACAAAGACCAACAATACCGTTGGTGTAGGATTTATTAAATGAAAAGCTTTAGAACAGAATTAGAAAATCCCATCGTAGAAAAAGATATTCTCGAATTGGAGAGAAAGATTCGATTACATCGGGAAGGTAAAATCGATGACGAAAAATTCAGAAGTCTTCGTCTAGCCAGAGGTGTTTACGGACAGCGTCAGCTCGGCGTTCAAATGATTCGGATCAAACTTCCT
>JALSKP010000820.1 GCA_026988815.1 Myxococcales bacterium
GACTCATGTCGTTTCGGACATAGCGATTCGCTGCGGCTTTGAATTCACCGATGTGAATAAATTGTGCCGTGATTCCAGCCTTTTCAAAAATGCCTCTTAAGAAGGTCGATTCGATTCGCCCTCCGAAAGGGTAGATTCTTCCGGAAGGGGCCAGGGCAACGCGATCGCAGGACGAGGCAACCATCAAGGTTTTTAGGGTGTAGGTATCCGAACGGGCGATAAGGATTTTTCCTGCAGCTTTGAGTTGTTCGATTTCGTGAACGATTTCCGCGGCAAAAAAGGAGGAAAGAGCCATGGTTTCAAATTCTAAAACGACGCCTTTTATTTTGGGATCTTTTGCGATTGCGCGAAAGAGATCACGCAAGTCTAGAAGGCTTATTCCGTGGTTAAACCAGCGCATTCTTTTTGTAAGGCCGAAGGGGATTTCGTTTGGGATTTTAATCTGTACATAGAGGTCAGCAGATGAAAATAGAGAAGCGATACGATAGAGAAGTGTCGCGAGAAGGAATTTACAAATTCGAAAGATATTTATTAAAAGCGCGAAGGGAAAACGGAGCATTGAAGCAGACCTGAACGAGAAAGGGTGGGGGAAACTATCCAACCCCACCAAGGTGTCAACCCTGCAGGTAGGCGAAATATCAGGTTAGAAAGAGATCATTATCGGCGGGGGGAATGAAAAGAAGAGAAGTACCCTTCGGGCATTTGTGCAAATCTGCTGTCGAGGGGCGTCGAAAGCGAGTTCTCTCAAAATTCCGCGGTTGTGGAACGCTCTACTCGGCCATAGCCAGCTTGAAATACCTGGTGGTGTGTTCTAAGAAGGTACGTGGCAGAGTTCGCTTCGGGTTTCAACAAAAGAGGATTCTACATCGGAGTATGGATGGCAACAGGAAGAAAAAAAAATCAAGTACAAGGTCTGCTAAGCACGCCTATTTTTCTTTACGGCGTTTTGTTTTTCCTCCTTTTCTTCGTCGGATTAAACGCATGTGTGGAAACGGCCGAGTGCGATGAAACGGTGGGATGTAGCGATGGGCAGATTTGTTACGATTTGAAATGCGAAGTGCGCTGTGAAATGAATACCGCAGAAGTAGATCAAGAGTGCGGTGCCACACGTCAGTGTTTACCCTGCTTGGAAAATGTTGGTGCGGGCATTCGTGACCATTGTTTCTCAGAAGACAAGTCCGCATGTCTTCTCGTGGAGGCTTCAAATTGAATAACCTTGTGACAGCAATGATGGTGGCCGCGGGAGGTGCGTCAGGCGCGCTGCTCCGATGGGGTTTGGGTTCTTTTATCGGTGCTCTTTTTGGAGGGGCCCATTGGGGAACCTTAAGTGCAAACCTTATCGGTTGTTTTTTTATTGGCTTGGCACATAGCGCCGTCACTCTCGCCGATTGGGGAAGTCCAGATATGCGCCTTTTTTTATTCACCGGTTTAATAGGCGCCTTTACTACTTACTCGACCTTCAATCACCACATGATTGACTTATGGAGTCAGAATAGAAGCCTTGTAATAGTATATTTGTTTACCACTCTTATCGGCGGATATGTGTTCTACATGTTGGCCCAAAGTCTAGGCAACAAACTTTTCACGTAGGTTGTGAGGGGATTCAGTCAAACGCGTTCCCGTCTAAACTAACTTTTTCCGAAAAAAGAAAGGTGAGGCAAGGCGATGTTCTGTAAGGACATGCAAGACGGCGCGAAATCACTCGCCCGTATCGGGAATCTCCACGAAGGAGATCGGCTTGATCTGATGGTCCTAGTTTGGGGGGATTTGTTGCCATCGGGAAGGCTCTTTTTGCGCTTTCGATTCCGTTGGGAAATGTGCAGCGAGAGCTGTCTGCTTTTCATCGCTTTGCTTTTCACCACAAGAAGAAAAAAAGCACGTTTGTAAAACTATCGAGACCGGGGGTAAAATTTTTCGAATACAAATCGTGCGCGCGCGCTCAATCCGATTTCGCCGAGGCCTCTTTTATCCAGGCGATATCGGCCTACAATACCCGCTTCTGGATAGACGTTAGGAACGCCGCTTTTGTTTTTAAACGCGTTAAATCCTCCGCCTCCACCCAAACGGATTTGAAGATAATCAGCCATGTTTTGAGATTGAAAAACGGCGAGATTGAGATCGTATTGTCCAACATCGACTTGCCAATTTGAGACACCATCGATAGGGCGGTAATGTATACGCCCGACGGCAAAGCCATGACTTATGTTGGCGTGAATATCGTGTCGTGCTGGTTCCCCGAAGAAAGTGGTCATCCAAAATGCCGGTTCTTTTTGACGCTTTCCTTTATGGAAGGCGAACAAGCGTCCTTCGAGTTCCAGTTCTCCATTGACGAAAGAGAGCCTGGATTCGAGAAAGCGAAATCGGTGGCTCTTGGCTTCTTGGTCTCTAATGTCGTTGTGTTCGAACATCGCTCCGGTTTCGATGGTGAGCTTATTTTGAAAAGGGTCCGCTGACAGGCGATCAATTAGGCCGACATGGAAGGAGCGATGTAAATCGAAGGAAGATTGGAAGGGCGCTTCTGGCTCGGGATATTCGGGGATGAGCTCACCCGAGTTTTGAGCATAGCTCTTGGCGGCAAAGAGTAGTACAGAACTTGAAAGGAAAAGAGAAAATTTCATAAGACCTCATAACGTTGACTCAAAGGTCAGATTTGCAAATCTCAGGCCACGCAAGGCAAGCCAGGCACAAGGCCAAGGCAAGGATGGCGAGGCACGAGGCCACGCATGATAGGAGGGGGGGGTTATCCAAGAAGGGCGTAGGAACGCTCCAAATTAGCAAGGCAAAAAATGAATCTCTTTACGTCATCCTTCGATGGTGCGTATTCTTGTTTATCCCAAAGGTACACCGCCACATGCACAGAAAAGAGATTCGCGAGCTTAGCGCTTCAATCATCATCGCAACCTTATCGCTTTTTATTGTTCCGATCCTCTACCTCATCGTGCGTCCAATTCCTGCTGATATTTACACAACCTTTCGCTTGTTCAGCTTTTATACGCCTCTTTCGATTGGGGCCTTCTTTTGGATTCATACGAGCTCGCTTGGGTTGGTGTTTGGTGTGCTCAATTGGGGAATTCTAAAATCTTCACAAACCCGTCCCGTCGTGGCTGGTGTTCTTTTATCGATTCCTTCTCTTTTGTTCTTGTCGACGCTTTTGTTGGGAAGCGGCGAGTTGCTGAGTTCCTATCGCTGGTTTTTTATGGGAGGACTCGTTGTTTTGGCGCCTCTCATTGGTATTGGATTTTTAGCGCTGCACAGACGACTCCCGAAAAAATTACATCTTATTGTTGGGTTCCTGCTCATTACCCTCATTGGTTTGATCTATTGGGGAATCGCGACGGCTCTGGGATCGGTGGCCACGCTCTATCCCTTTCTCTTTGTCTGGCTCCAATCGGTCTGGAGTTTCTCCCTTTATCTTTTGTGGTTGGTTGTCCGAGAAGATCTTCCTCGTATGATTACGCCAACAGCGCTGGTCCCGCTGGTCCTTTGCGGCACAGCCATCGATCTGAGTGGGCAAGTTGAGGCCCATTATATTCGCGCCCAAACCATTCTCATGTGGCGTATGCCCGAAGTGGTTTTAACCTACGATCTTCGCGGACCCCTTCGCCTCGTGAAGGCGCGTTCGAGGGTTCTATTTCCGCCCAAACATGGGCAGGGTGTGGAGATGGTTGATCTTGGTCAGCTCAAAGGACCGACGCAAAAGCCACATATTTTAATCATCGTGATGGATGCCTTTCGCTACGATAGACTCAGTACCACGTTCACACCTCACACTTTTGCGTTGGCCAAAAAAGGGACCTCTTTTTCTCACGCTTATAGTCCCTCGCCGACGACCGAGTACTCGCTCGTTAGTTTAATGACGGGTTTAAGGCCGTCTCATTTGATGGCGCTGGAATCGATTCCTTTGACCTTTCCTCAGTATTTGTCCTATTTTGGGTACCAGACCGGTGTGAGTGCGCCGCTTGATTGGAACGCGACCCTTTTTCCGCTGGCCGCGTCGGGATCGGGGTACCAATGGGATGATCTTAGTCGGACACGAGACGATGCCAAGTCTCTTCAGATGGCTGCGAAGCGGATTGTTGATGCTCACGAACCTCGCTTTGAATACGTTCATTTGATGGGGACGCATGGACCTTTTCGGTCGGCCGATGCATATGAAATCGCGGTAAAGGTTGCCGACGCGCATATTGGAAGAGGGATTGAGGCGTTGGGCGCTCGTCTGGAGAATACGATTGTTGTGATTGCCGGAGATCACGGTGAGGCGCTTGGCGAACACGGTATGTGGGCGCACTCCCAATCCTTGTACGAGGAACAGACTCGAATCCCTATCGTTTTCAATCGTGTGGTTTCAGGGCCCGATTTTGTATCTTTACGAGAGGTGCCGATTCTCATTTCGGACCTCATCGGTGGAGATTTCCCTTATTTTATCGACGACCCGAACACTGTCGTTCAGGAATTCCACATCGTCAGTACTTTGATGTGGCGATCGATTCGGCGAGGAAAATGGGCCTATCATCGCCGACTCGCGCAAGGTGACGAATTATTATTCGATTTAGAAAAAGATCCTCTGGAAGGTAATAATCTCGCATCCACCTTTCCAGATGTTGTGATGAGATTTCGCGCTACAGAAAAAAAAGTGATGGAAACGAACACACGGTCGACATTTAGGGAGCCTTAATTGTGTTCGGGGCTTATTTTAGCACTGAGAAAGGAGGAGAACGATAAGAATCAGAACGATAACTGCTCCGGCGACGACGAGAAAGCTTAGATCTTTTGGGGGTTCTCGTTTCCAGGAGAAAGATCGGATATGAGGATCTTTGTATTTTTTCTCGTAGGGATGAGGATAGGTATTTTCACGTCTTTGAAGATCGTATTTGGATGTTTTGAGTCCGAGTTTTCTATCTTCGGCGGTGGGTCCGATTTTGAAGGGAAAATCGATTTCGTAGCCGTTGATGTGAAGAACTTCGGGCTCCTCCTCTTCGACGACTGATTCAGCGTTAGGATCTTCTTCGGCTTCATCGAAGGAGTCAGAATCTTCAGAGATGGATTCTGTTTCGCTGAATTCGCTTTCGATTTCGTCCCAGACATCATCGACGTTATCGTCCTCATTTTTGTTGAGGTCGTCGCGTTTCTCAACGTCTTCTCGATTTACTTTCGAAATTTCGTTGGTGGCGAAGAAATCCTCGGGGAGATCATGGCGTCCTAGTTTTGGAGCGCTGCCTTCCTCGCCAATAGAAGGTTCAGCATCTTCTCGATCTTTTTCGGTGGTTTGGGCTTCTTCATCGACGACAACCTTGGGTTCTTCATCAATGTCTCTGGCCTCAGAGACGTCGCTGATCTCTTCTTTAAAAGGGCTCTCGATGACATTTGTCGTTTCCTCGTCCTCGGTTGAGGTTAAGGGGCTTTCTTTAATATTGGTTGTCTCGTCTGAGGCGTGAAGCGGACTTTCTTTAATATCAGTCGTTTCATCGCTGTCGAGCGGACTTTCTTTGATGTCAGTGGTTTCGTCAGAGCTTGAATCCGTGGGCAGATCGATGGTGCGATCGAGGTCTTCGAGGGGATTTTCTTTGATCTGAGTTTTTTCTTCGCTCTTTTGATTCTCAATTTCGGTTTTTAGTGAGGGATCGTAATCCATCAGCATATCCAAGGTTCGATCAGTCATCATTGTGACTTCATCGTCGTGGTGAGCGGGTTCTACGCCTTCTGGCGCCACGGGCGGGGCAAGGTTGAGATCTGGGGTCGAAAGATCGGCTAAAATATCTTTTTGATCAAAAACATCGTCGCTCTTTTTTTCGACCTCTTCTTCTTTCTTTTTTTGCTCTTGGGCTTCAAAGGGGGATTCGGTAACGACGGTATCGCCTTCGCCTTTATCTTCGCTCGCCAAAACATTGAAAATATTTTCGAATTCGGGATGTTTACCGATAGGATGCCATGCATCATCTTGAAAAATAAGGTCGGAAGGGCGAACGACCCAATTATGGATCAATTTCTCAACTTTCGCTTTATTTTCACATTTGTATTGTCTGATATCGGTCTTAATACGAAACATGCACTGACATTAAGTTAGAATTTGTTGACCTGCGAACATAAATGATAGATCGCTAAAACGAAATTGACAATAAGGAACGTTGAAATTGTAAGGAACGTTGAAATGGAGAACAATTTGATCATGGAAAATTTTGCATTGGATAAAACCACCTCGTTGTTGATCATCGATATACAGGAAAGACTCATAAAAGCGCTGGAAGAGCCCGTTTCGGCGGGGTTGATTCGATACACATCCATTCTCACCCAGCTTGCGGTTGATGTTGGCTCATCTATCTTTTTTTCTGAGCAATATCCGAAAGGACTCGGGCACACGGTTGAGGAACTCTCGGATTTGTTGAAAAGCGCTGGAGCGACATCTTTTGAAAAGACATATTTTGATCTATGCGCGTGTGATACTTTTATGCCTCAATCACTTTCAAAAACGGTGATCGTGTGCGGAATGGAGACCCATATTTGTGTGTTGTCCACTGTTTTGTCTCTGCTTTCAAGGGGGCATCGTGTGTTATTG
>JALSKP010000821.1 GCA_026988815.1 Myxococcales bacterium
TGTAGATGTGGGATTGTTTTTCTTTGGATTTGCCAACGCTGGCGTCATCCTAAGCGGCGAAGCTTTCACTGGAAAAGCAACCTGGATCATTCTCCTTTCCTTACTCGTTGGAAAGACAGTAGGCATCTCGTTATTCAGCTTCATTGCGAATAAGCTTGGACTAGATTTCCCCGAACACATGAGTTTAAAACATGTTTTTGTCGTTGGAAGTATTGCCGGAATCGGATTCACTGTTGCGCTCTTTGTGACCACAGTTGCGCTTCAATCCGGAACCATACCTGCCGAAATTGGTGGTATGTTAAAGCTCGGCGCACTCTTGAGTTTCTCGGCGGGCGCTATTGGTTTTACGCTGGCCAAAGTTTTAAAAATCGAAAAAATTCACCCGACGTCCGATGAAGGCAGTGGAAACGGACATTAAATTAAATGGCCTCAGACCCTAAGCGCTTTTCCGGCGAACTTCACCAAATCAACGTCTCGAAAAAGAATTGGGCCTTTATTCTCCCCTTTTTTTTGACGATTCTTTCTTTTATTCCAATCCATCGCGATAGCAAACGTGGACGCTCGCGCGCACTCCAGATACGCGGCGCGTTCTTGGTCGTAGGCATTATTTGTATCGCTTTCGGAAAAAGTTTCTTCATTCCAATCGGGATTCTTCTTTGCATCTTAGCGCTTATTATTCCACTCGGCGAAAGTACAAAACGTGGCCTTGTGGCGAGCTTAAAAACCAGTGGTGAAAAACGAATCGCCCATACAGAAAAGGTTGAGATTGAACTGCACAAAAAAAATATTCTGATTTCAAAAGACGGCGATGAATTAAACTTAATCCGTCGCAAAAAAAGAAAAATCTGGTCCAAAGGCTATGCCTATGTGGGTTTTCGAACTGGACAGAATGAGCGTTTTTGGTTCCGAGCTAGCGCTGAAAAACTAGATTGGCCGGACTTCGAAAAAAACGAATCCTATACCAACACCATTGACGTCTCTTTGGATCAAGTAATGGAGCTCAGCCGTGGTTGATATTGAAGGATTTTTTGAAGACGGCGGCATCTTATCTCAACATCTGGACAACTATGAAAACCGCCTCCAACAGGTTCAAATGGCCAAAGCCGTGGCGGAGGTTTTTACATCCCGAAAGCCTCTCATTGTAGAAGCTGCGACAGGAACGGGAAAAACGCTGGCTTACTTAATGCCAGCTATCGCCTCCGGCAAACGTGTTGTGATCAGCACGCAAACCAAAGCCCTACAAGAACAGATTTTCAATAAAGACATTCCCTTCCTAAAAAAGGTCTGGCCTGGCGAATTTAAAGCGGTCGTTCTCAAAGGTCGAAAGAATTATTTATGTAAACTTCGTTACGATAAAATTTCTCAGCCTGTCTTCCGAAAAGCAGGCGAGGGAAAATATTGGGCAAGGATAAAAACCTGGGCGGAGGAAACCCAAACGGGCGACCGAGCAGAAATCCCAGGCTTACCGGATGACTACCAAACCTGGTCCGATCTCTCGGTAGGATCGGAGGCCTGCTTGGGTGCAAAATGTCCTTTTCACGAAGAATGCTTTATCACCAAGGCGCGCGAAGATGCGTCCATGGCGCAGGTTATTGTCGTTAACCACCATCTTTTCTTCGCCGATTTAGCGTTACGAGATTTGGGTCACGGCGAGGTCTTGCCGCCCTATGATGCCATCGTGTTTGATGAAGCCCATCACTTGGAATCGATTGCAACATCCTATTTCGGTTTACAAATTTCAAACTATCGCTTTTCTGAAATTATCACCGATATTACCCGCGTTTTAGACGAAGAAAATATCGAAGCCTCCAACCTGGTTTCCAAACTCGATAGTCTGGATGTGATTTATAAGAATTATTTCTCGAACCTAAAATTCGGAAAATACGACGGTCGCTGTCTTCTTGACGAAGTCTTAGGTTCGCCGAAGATCGAAGAATCCCAAGAAGAACTCACTGATATTTTAAAAGAGATCGAAAGAGCGATTGGAAGTTTGGGACGTTTGGGCGACCGCCGAGAACGCATCGTCGATCGTGTGGCCGACCTGCGTTTGGAACTTGGCTTCATCACCCGACAGGGAGATGATAAGTATGTTTACTTTTTAGAAATCCGCGATCGCGGTACTTTTTTGCAGGCCTGTCCGATCGATGTTGCCGAAACTGTGCGCCGAAAATTATTGGATACCCACGATATGATGGTCTTCACATCGGCCACCTTATCGACGGCTGGCGATTTCGAATTCTTAAAAGATCGCCTCGGTATGTTGGCCTTTAAAAGCAATGACCAGACCTTTAAGGACTATGACATTAGTACCTTATCTTTGCCGGCTGTTTTCGATTACGAAAACAATTGTATGCTTTACGTCCCCAACCGTTTGCCCGAACCGCGCTCCGAGAATTATGTGGAACACGTGACGACGGTCATCAAATATTTATTGGATATTTCTGGAGGCGACGCTTTTGTCCTCTTCACAAGTTACTCAAACTTGAACGCGGTTCACGAAAACTTGGAAGATGAAATTGCAGGTTTGGTGCTCAAGCAAGGTGAGGCACCAAAAAGCGATTTGCTGAACACTTTCAAAAATACACCAGGCAGCGTGCTCTTTGCGACGGCCTCTTTTTGGGAAGGGGTGGATGTGGAAGGCGACGCCCTACGCATGGTCATCATTGATAAACTTCCCTTTTCAAATCCATCCGATCCTATTTTTTCGGCGCGTGCGGCGCTCCTTGAATCCAGAAATCAAAATCCTTTTATGGCCCTCACCGTTCCCATGGCGGCGCTTTCCTTGAAGCAAGGTTTCGGGCGTCTTATCCGTTCCAAAACGGATAAAGGTGTGGTCGCTATTCTTGATTCACGCATCGCGACAAAACGCTATGGATCCTATTTTATTGATTCTCTACCACCCGCAAAATTAGCTTGGCGAGCAGCCGAGGTTAGAGATTGGTGGGCCGAAAACATGGGATAGAGCGGCGACCGCCGTCCTACATACCGTAGTCACATTTACCATTCTTCGCACATATTTGCGATAAAAGCACGACCCCAGGAAAATGCGAGCCTTCAAATACTTGCGGAAATATCATCATCGAAAACGGAGAAACATGTGTGAAGACGATGAAATCTGTTCTCAGTCTGGAACAACGAAGCGCTGTGAACCAAAATGTGAGGACGATTCTTGTGGGGATATGTTTTGCGGCGCTAATGGGATATGCGCTGAATGCCTAAACGATAACGACTGTGAGTCAGGTCGATGCAATGCATCCTTGTGTGTTATCCAATGTCAGACGGATGCAGACTGCTCAAGTGCAGGTCTAAAAAAATGTGATAACGACGCAAATGTTTGCGTCGCGGAGTGTACCAGCGATGCAGATTGTATCTTGGGATCGTTTACGCTTGAGACAAATCTATGTGAGGAAGCTGGCCAAAAACCTCCACCGAAAGACATTGTTGATGATGGATGTGGATGCGCCTCGAGCCATCCTAAAATCCCTCTCACACCTTTTGTGTTTTGTTTGTTTATCGCAATTGTGGGCATAAGACGTAAAACAAAACTCACATAAATGCCCCTTTTTCGGCCTTCATACAATTTAGATTCATTTCTTTAAATTTCGTAAACTCGAATACAAATCGCAGATCCATTGTATTTCAAGATGCGCGTGGAAGGCACCCTACATTTCCCACCTACAAAACCTATCGTAGGTCGTCATCGCCACAGCGGGTTAGCGACTGCCTTTAATCAGACACAGCCGCTAAGCGCCATTTCACCCTAAAAAGGGGTCTGTTCAAGACCGCCAGAATTTATTAAAATCCTTGGGACTCCAACTAAGGTAAATCATGTCAGATCTAAATTCTCTTTTTAAACAAGCGGCCGATGAGGTTCAGAATCTGAGCCAAAGCCCAGATAATACTACGCTGTTAAAATTATATGCTTTGTACAAACAAGGAAGTAGCGGAGATGTTTCTGGAAAACGTCCCGGGTTCACCAAGCCGGTAAAGAGAGCAAAGTTTGACGCATGGTCTGAAATGAAAGGGAAATCAAACGAGGATGCTCAGCAATCCTATATTGATTTAGTAAACTCGCTGACGGCTTAAGCCTTTACATTTTCAAGGGTCGCGGTGAATTTTTCTGTTAAATTTTCAGCGCGGGCGACCTGAACGGTTTCCATCTTCAATATCGTTTTCATGTATTCTTCCCACAAGGGATGATCGCCTGAAAACTTACCGAACACGGCATCGCTGGCTTCCATACGCGTAACGATGGGAGCCACAACCGCATCGACAAGACCGAAGTCTTTGCCGAGGAAGAAGGGACCTTCTTCGCGAGAAGCCAAATGTTTCTCAATTTTTTCTAATGCGCCTTGGACTTCTTTTTTGCCCGTGGCAAGTTTCTCGTCTTCGCCTTTTTTCGAAAAAAATACTTTTAGATAGGCTGCCATCAGAACGTCGTTGACGTATACAATCCAAGACCGCGCGATGGCGCGTTCGAGAACATCGTCGGGAAGGAGTGCCTGGCCTTCAAAGGCTTCTTCTAAAAATTCGTTGATTACGACGGATTCGAAAATCGCTTTGTCGTCCACCAGGAGAACGGGAACTTTTCCTCGCGGCGAGATCTCGAGAAACCAATCGGGTTTGTCTTTCAGGTCGATTAAGGTGAGTTTATAGGAAAGCTCTTTTTCTTCTAAAATAATGCGCGATCGTTCGGCATAAGGGCACGTGTCAAAAGAGATAAGGTTAAGAATAGGTTCTGTTGGCATTTCGTTTCTCGTGGTTATTAAAATGAGGCAACGCGTGGAAATCTCGACTCAGGCTTCCAGAAGTAAAGGCCTAATTTCAATTCTTTTATATTCTGGAATACTAAACGCGGGAGACAATTCTCACCCCAAGTTTTCCACCTACATTGACGAGTTCACCTTTAGCAAAGATCTGACCTTGGGCTACTAAATCTACGCCTTCGTGAACGGCACGATTGAGTTCGAGGGTGAAGCCTGGTTGTATAGACGCTAGATTTTTGAGCGCGATCTCGACCTCACCGACAACAATTTTAACATGTACTTGCGCGTCGTTGGCCAAAATATTTGTAATCGAATCATCCATTGAAAGTTCCTTGGTGAGAAAAGTGCAGGTCCAGGTCGCTGAATCGTGATTGAGTTCAACATTGAGTGTTTTTTGCGGGGCAATTTCAACTTGAGCGTAAGGGTAGGTTTTTTCGATACCTTCGGAATCAATAGCGTGATCTGGAATAAGCAAATCGCCGGTAGAACACCGTCCAAAGGCGTCCAATGATAGCGGAATTTGTCCGGCAAGCACGGGAAAGCTAAGGGGTAAATCGATCCAAAAATCTTGGGGTTGTAGTGGCGACAAATGCGTGCTTTTGGGCGAGGGCCATGTTTCTGGAAGATGCAAAAAAAGAAAATCGCTTCGACCTTGGATCAAACATTGGAAAACAAAAACGTGCTCTTCTTTTTTCTTTTCTGCATTCTCTAAAGTGGCCGTATCCAAGAAGAGTTGGGTGCCAGGAAAGGCGTCGGCGAAAAGCGCGTCGGCGATATCGGCAAAAAGCAATCCGAGAAATCCCCGATCAAAATCTTCGCTTTCGGCTTGTTCTTGTTTGGTTGAAAGATTTACTAAAAAACGCGCAAAAAAAGTGCTTAATGAAAGTCCGCCCACCTGATGTTGTGAGGCAAAGGCGGCGACAAAAAGCGACTTTTCCGGACAGCGCATCGGACCGAGAAAACTGATGCTAATCCCTTCTTGGAGGTGTAACCATTCCCCTAAAATACGCACGATTTTATGTTGCTTTTCCCTATCAAAGCGACCCGATATGAGATTACTTAAATAAATGCTTTGATTTGAAAAGGCTGTTAGCTCTTCATATACAAACCGGGTCTTCATCGTTCTTCGTTTTTCGGTTTTTGTAGAGATTGAATTTGAGAATCGGAAAGAGGTTGGTTCTCTTCAAAGCTTGGATAGTGGATTTCAATATCATCAATCTCAGCGACGCTGGAATAATCTGAAAGCTCAATGTCTTCGATGTCAAACACATCCAACTCTGATAAAGTCTCCAACACTTGGATTTGAGGATCGGTCTGTAAATCGTTGGGCTTCTCGTTTTCGTTGAGGCGAGACTTTTGATTATTTGCGAGGGAGGCAATATCCCAACTCGAATATTGTTTGGTGGTCTCCCTTAGATTTTTGTCTTTTAAGGCCTCCAAGGCCTCTGAAGAAATCACCCCAGTCGCGCGTCCGGGTTCCAATTCTTCACGTATCAAGATATCGTTGTTTAACTCAAGCAAGGATTCTGAAGAGATGTCCGCCAAAGGCTTGGGCGTCGATGGTTTGCTTTTCTTAAGCGAGAGAAGATAGGTGGAATCTTTTCGGAACACCTCCTCCCAACTCGTATCCCTTTTTACCAAAATAGACTGAGGTTCTGATCGTCCTATGGTGGATTTTGAAAGAGAAAAGATCGTCTTTAGATCAAGACCTTCTTTGGTTCCCCATCGAATCACTTTTCGAAGTTGTTTTCGAAAGGGCTCGTTTTTACTTTTGACCAAACCGATG
>JALSKP010000822.1 GCA_026988815.1 Myxococcales bacterium
TACTCATCAAGTGACGGCGCTATCTGGTCTTACAAACAACAAGGGGATGAAAGTGATATCGGTCCGAGTGCGGTTGGATATCAGGAAACAGGAACCAATTATTTATCAGTATGGAGACACTAATGAAAAAAACGATAGTACTATTCTTATTCTTTTCCCTTTCTTGCAATGGCGATTCTAACCTTGAACCGGTTCAGGAAAAGGAGCCTGTGGAGATTGAGGATCCTCAAGACGAGTCTCCCAAAGATCCTGAGCCTCAACCAGCGAATGCGTTCCATTTTCCCTCCAGTGTGGATGCAGGAAATTGTACCTATCCGAGTATCGCCCCAGAATTTTGTGATTGGGGGTTAGCGGCCCACGATATTATCATGTTAGAAGTTTCTTCAGTTGAACTTATCCTTTCTCCATCGGTCGCAGATGCAGCAACGCAAAATCTAGTACAAGACTGTGAGGGAGCGATAAACCCGGGTCTAAAGATCAATGGAAGGGTAACGCAATCCGTCAACGGCATAACTGGCGAAATTTCGGTTGATGTTGGATCTGAACAATTGGCTGAATGGAACTCTTCGCCGTATCGAGATGTGAACGGAAACATGAAATGGTTTTCTGAGGACACTCGAATCAAATCGGGAGACCTTATCGGTCTGACGATTTATAAAAATCCAAATACGGGCTCCTTTGGAATCTTAGGGGAACATTTCTTTGATTTGGATGAGAACGGGAAAATTCGTTTCGCCGAGGTCTCTTATGAGTGTGAAGAACCGGACCCCAAAAAGGTTGCGGGAAATACTTTCGAAGAGATCCGGGGCCAGCTCCAAAAATGTACAAAAACGAGTGCATCCGAAGCGCGTATTCAACAAAAAGAAGATGCGTGGAATTTTAGAAGTTTCGCCGACCTTGGAGTGTGTATCGTCGTGCGTTAGAAAAGGCTGATGCGATCTAAGTCACGCGACGGAGCCGAATGAGAAGTTCACGCACGTCATCTTCCCTATCGCTGTTTAGGAAACGCGAAAGTTCAAAGTGGGTGAGCAACATACCTGCTCTTAAATCTTCACGTTCATACTTTTTCGGGTCTACATTTATAATATGGACAGTATCGGCCAGGTGACCGAAAAGGTCTAGACTTGGGCCTAGGAAATGGTGATTGGAAACCCCGCTTTCTAAACGCAAATTACTGTACATGTTAAAGGAGGTTCTTGTTTTTAATCCCAAGTAAGGCGAACTTCCATTTAAAAACATGAGTGCGATAATCAAAATTTGATAGGACTTGAAGGGCTTCCTTTTCCCGTCATCGGGGCAAGGAGAACGAATTGCGGCCAGGAAAAGCGCGAGAAATAATAAAGTCCACAAAATGTGCTCGCCAATGATCGTAACTATCAACCAAGATGCGTTTCGAGATTGTAAAAAACCAATAATAAAAAGTATCGAAAATGCCGTGAAGAGAAAATGTTTAGGAAAGATTCGGTTCCATTTTTCTTCTAAGGTTTTCAAATAGTCTTCGTCTAAAAAGAGAAAGAAAAGGGCCGAAATCACCATCGAAAAATTTTAAAAACGTTGGGTCATATCCAAGGCGAGTACGAAGTGAAAAAGCAGACCGAAAAGGATGTTTTTTTTCTAAATCGTTGAATGTACAAACCAAAAGGCAAGAGGATTTCTGCGAGTAGAGGCCCGTAAATAGAGAATAAATCAAAGAACTTTCCGCTTGGCAAAAAGGGGAACCAGTCCAGAACATTTGCGTATAACTTTACGCTGCATCTGATTTTGGGATCCATATATCCCACATTCATTTTTGCAAGGGCTGCAAAAAAATAGACAACGACCAAGCAAATTCGACTCAGTTGTATCGCCTGGGGGAAAAATTCTGAGGAATATATAAAGAAGGTTCTTTTTCGGCGCCCAGACGACATCAGATAGGGAATTAGAAAAGCCAGATTGGGTCACTGGTAACGGACTCACTGGGACGAAGTTTTCTGTGGCCTATCCTCAAATGTTTGAAAAAGACAATTCACTTCATATGATTTATAGTGAGCACAATGGCCGAGCAGAAACGCGCGCCTCCGAGTCGGGCGGAAGTATCTCAACGGTTAAAATATCTCCCCTTCCCGATAGTAGTTCGTTTTACATTTTTCCGCGATTTGATGCGCGTAACCCGAACCCCGATATCGATAATCGAGGTCTTTCATTCAATCGTTTTCAGGAGCTGAATTCCTCTTGGGTGAACACTCTGGGTAATGGCGATTTTTCGATAGTCGCCCGAATTTATCCTCGTAACAACGGTGTACTTTTGGACTCTCGTGCTGGCTCGTCTGGATTTGGGATTAATCTGCGATGGAGCGATGGTAGCCGCGAAAATATAAAACCGATGGTTTTCTTTCCTGGTAAAGGAGCGATTGTTTCCGATAGCGAAATACCCCTCGGAGAATGGACCGACCTTTCTATTCGAATCGTCAATGGACAAGAGGTTGTTTTTAATATTAATGGCGTTGAAGAAAGAAAGCCATTTTCATCTCTGAATTTTCTTCCCGGTGAAAAGGCCGATCTGAGTTCCACGAATCCACTTAGGGTCGGCCGTCCATCGGGGGAATCCTCGTGGAAGCCGCTATGGGCGAATATGGCCTTTATCGCTATTTACGATAGAGCGATTACGAACAATAAAATGGATTCTATTTTTCAGGGCGGTGACCTCAGTGATGGTAAATCCTACTTCAAGGTGAATGGCGAGCTCGTCGGTTTCGAGTACATCAACTGGCACGCCATATCGGAAGACAACGCGATAATCAGTATTCGTGGAGAAGGAAGTGGTGCCATTGACCAACCTTTATCCAACCCAAATACCTCAAATTGGAAAGTATCGATCCCATTTGAATTCGCGCTTTGTCAGGGGTGCGGTGATCAAACTTTGCTTACCATGGGTCCTCCTAAAGGAGCCGTCCGTATCGTTCGGCGGGACTCTCGCGTGTTGATCAAAACACCTACACAAACCATAGATTGGACTGATGCCCCCAATGGTTGGTTTGACATCGTTCTACTCTTAGACGGTGACCAGCTTAGCATTACAACTCAAAATGCAGATAAGGTTTCCCTCTCCTATTTAGGGACCTCTTCTCAGCTGTATTTAGGCGAGGGCTATCCCTCGGTACTTGCCGGCAATGAACAGATGATTTTTCGGGTGGATATGGCTCGAATCGTGACGACGATAGAAACTGAAAAAGAACTATAAGACTTCTATGGATTGAATTTCAACCTCCGATTCTACGATTTTTTCTTCCATATTTTTGAAATCCAACTCTATATTTGTCTCATTGATTCTCGTTTCATCTCGACATAAAGCTTTGAGTTTTCCCAAAAGGAGAAAGGCTTCTTGAGTGCTCAAAGCCCGAAATTTAAAGGCATCGCCAAGTTGAAAAGTATCACCGTTTTTAAATGATTTGATATTCGAGTTTAGTATATCTGCGATAGGAACACTGACCTGAACACTGTGCTTTAGGGTCAATGGAGCGCCGATGATCAGGTGATCGTCCCGTCGCTCGAAGTTGATTCGAAGGAAGCGAGAAGCAAGAACAGCAACAGGTAAATTCCCAAAAACGAAGAGCATGACGTAATCTGAAGACATTAGGAGAGGCAAATTGATGAGAAAAGGAATGAAGAAAAGGCATCCCAAAAGCGCGCTGGTGGGGATGAACAAGGCTCTCGTAAGTTTCTTGTAGGGATCAACGAAAGTCCTCCCCTGAATTATAATCACGACGCCAAGCCAGATCAGCGGAGCGCTGAAAATAATCCCGCTAAAGAGGGTAAAAAAAAGAGGCTTGGCTCCCTTGAACAAGATGAAATCAAGACCGTAAGTTAAACCCAGCCCGATGGAAACCAAAACCAAGGCAACGCCAGCATCCTTAATCGCCAATGAGGGACGGACGCGAAGTTGCAATCGATTTAACCCTTCTATGATGTTTAGCGCGTTTCTTTCTGGATCGATCTTGAACATATTTCCCCTGATTTATTTATCGTTAAGGGCGAAATTTTGAAAATAAAATACGCCATCTTCCTCGCTGATCTCATCGGCCATACTTAGGTAGGCACTTCCGATGAAACGAGCCTTGCGTTCTTCTGCAAGTTTACAATAAAGCGCATCCGGTTCAACAAAAGTGAGCGTCTGGGGATCCAGTACTTCGCTCTGATCTAAGGTTGTATGTAGCATGACCTTCTCGGCCGACTTAGTAACCCGCGTTACAAAATACCCACAATCGTCGACCTCAATGGGATAGACAAATCGCCCCACTTCTAGAACCCACGTCCCTCCCTCGGTTTTGCGGACAGAACGATGGAAGAGGGCGATGATGCGTTTGTTTTCAAAATCCAATCCTTCATGGGTCCATTTCCCTCTGGCGTCCAAACGAATGCTTTCCAAGTGAGCGCCGGAGGCCAAAAAATTTCGAACTTGTTCAGGTAGGGTAGGGTCGATGTCCTTCATCGACGACTCTGAAAAAAGGCTTTTACAATCTTATAAGGCGAGGAAAGATCATCTTGGGTTTTTAAGAACTCTCCTATTGCGTCACCAAATTCGGCGCTGGCTAACATGCGGATCATCGCCTCTGCGCGACGCCTTTGTCGGTCTTGTGGGGCGAGGTTTTTCTTCGCATTTTCAATACCTTTCACGATCTGGGCATACAACTCCGGTACACCGTTTTCGCCAAGGGCTAGGTTGGCCTGACATCGAAAGACAAGTTGGTCTGTGTGCCCAAGCCCGATCATTTGTTTGAGTTCGCGAACCAATCTATCGGTGCCTGGTCGGTCAGATTTATTCACGACGAAAAGGTCGGCGACTTCAAAAAGCCCTGCTTTGGCAGCCTGTACTTCATCTCCCATTCCGGGTACAGCTAGCACGATATTGACGTCGCAAAACGCGGCCACATCAACCTCGCTTTGACCCACGCCAACGGTCTCAATGATAACGATATCGAATCCGGTTGCATCCAGAATAATCATCAATGCGGGGGTACTTCGGCTAATGCCGCCAAGGTTTCCGCGGGTCGCCACCGAACGGATGTAAACATCATCATCGTTGGCATGTTGCCCCATGCGAACGCGGTCCCCTAATATCGCCCCACCAGAAAAAGGGCTCGTTGGATCGACGGCGATAACGCCCACCCGTTTTCCTTCTTTTCGAAAATGAACGATAAGCTGGTTTACTAAAGTGGACTTTCCCGCACCTGGACTTCCTGTAACGCCGATGTAGGAGGCGCCACAACGATGCTCATAAAGGGCTTCCATGATTTCGTCCGTGCCGGGGACGCGATCATCAACCATCCGCATCAGTCGACTCGCTGCTCTACGTTCCCCCGAAAGAACTCGGTTTAGTAAGCTCATTTACCAAGTAGGTTGCGAGAAATGACCATGCGTTGAACCTCGCTGGTCCCTTCGCCAATCGTACATAATTTGGCATCTCGAAAATAACGTTCCACGGGATACTCCCGTGTATAGCCGTACCCACCGTGGATTTGAATCGCCTCATCACATGCTCGCATTGCGACCTCGGATGCGAAGAGTTTTCCCATCGACGCCTCTTGGGTGAAACGCTGGTCGGGATGCGAATCGCGTTTTGATGCCGCTCTCATAATCAGTAAACGCGCTGCATCGATTTCGGTTGCCATCGTGGCAAGCTTAAATTGAATGGCTTGGAATGCCGAAATTGGCTTTCCGAATTGGCGGCGCTCTGTTGAGTATTTCAACGCCTCTTCCATCGCGCCTCGGGCTAGGCCGACGGCCAAAGAACCAATGCCTATTCGTCCACCGTCCAAGACTTGAAGGGTATCAATGAATCCGTGATTGAGTTCGCCGAGACGATTGGCGTCCGGGACGATCACATTGGTAAACGAAAGCTCAGCCGTGTCGGAGGCACGCATTCCCATTTTTTTCATTTTATTTCCGACGGCAAATCCTTCCATCGTTTGTTCTAAAACGAAAGCTGTTATGCCGCGTTGTTTTAACTCTGGGGCTGTATTTGCTAAAATCACATAGTACTTTGCTGCTGACCCTTGGGTGATAAAGGTTTTAGATCCATTGATGATCCAGTTATCACCGTCCCGTTTTGCGGTGGTTTTCATGCCAGATGCATCAGATCCTGAACCGGGCTCGGTCAATCCCCATGCACCTAATGCGGTACCGCTGGTAAGTTCGGTAAGGAATCGTTGTTTCTGTTCTTCGGTCCCTGCCAAGAGAATATGACCGCTACAGAGTGAGTTATGGGAAGCCACCGTCAAGGCGCAGGATCCGCAATGGCGAGCGATTTCTTCTACAACGATAGCGGATGAAACGTAGTCAAGATCGGAGCCGCCGTAAGCTTCGGGAATATTCATTCCCATCATGCCCAAGGTGCCAAGCGCATCAAAAATATGACGAGGGAATTTTTCTTCCTCGTCCCATTCGCCAGCGTAAGGTGCGATTTCTTTTTGAGCGAACGCGCGAACCGTGTCGCGGATCATGATTTGGTCTTCACTTAGTTCGAAATTCATATTGTTTTCTCTCTTTCTTCACATGCATTTTTTAGGA
>JALSKP010000823.1 GCA_026988815.1 Myxococcales bacterium
AAAATAAGGAACTGGAACAATTTTTCGAAACTATCAGATATTATTTCGAGGGCGTGCGGACAACCATTTCCGCAATACGATACGCGCCTAAAGTCCCTTTCAGGCCTTCAGAGCGATCAGATGCAGCTTGAGAACGACGAATAGCATCTCGTACATTTACACCTGGATTGGAACGTTGGAGTTTTTTCAAAATCGTTTCTTTTTTATTTTCTGTGTTCATTTCAAATCTCTCGCAGTCGAAACCAACCGACAGTACAACAAAAAAAAGTAAACTATTTATTTACCTTTTGCAATCAATTGCCAGCTTTTGCGAGGATTTGCAACCTATTATCAGCTCGAAAAACCGAGCCAGTGTTTCGATTATATTGGGTCAAACTTCCCGAAAAACAACCGACCTTTTCGTCACGTTTTTTAGTCATTTTGCTAACAAATCGCTAATTCTTACGTAAACTTAAAATCCAAAAACACCTATGACAAAAACGAACGTTTTTGTCTCACTCCAACAAGGTAGATTTTGAAAATTGGATACGCTCGCGTTTCGACCACCGAGCAAAAAATGCATCTACAAATCGACGCGCTAGATAAATGCGGATGTGAGAAAGTGTTCCAAGAATCAGCATCGGGTTCGAATACCGAACGAATCGAACTAGAAGGGGAATTCGAGAGAAGACGTATTCCCGAACTACACAAAAAGCTACAAGACCTCGATAGAAAAACATTTAGGAGCGAGGGAATTAAAGGAGCAACGGCGATCGTTTTGGCGAGCCTGGGCGGTGTTCTTCCCATTTACTGGAGCGGTAGCTGGGATAGGTTCGTTAATTCATTCTTGGAATCAATATTCCGAGGAGAGAAGAACCCTCACAACCGATCCGTACTATATTTGCTGGAAGCTGAAACAAAAGAACATAAAACGGCAAGGTTAATTATGAAAATTGGGTATGCTCGCGCCTCGTCGGCCGAACAAAAGATACAAAGAAAATTTTGGTGTTCCAATAAACGTAAAGAAGTTTACTTCTTTGGAGCAAGCTAAGGTTACCAATATCACCAACACAAACACGACGATTCGCGGACTGGAAAAAAATACAACTTATTATTTTGTTGTGACTTCTCTCGATAGGGAAAAGAATTGGGTCATTCCAACGAACTCTCGGCAAAAACGATAGGAGATACAGAAGGATTTGCAATTTCGGAAAGACGATCCTCGAACGGCAGCGCGGAATGGTCGGTCGCCGATATTGAATGGACGCTTAACGATATATCCTTAGACGTAGAACCTTATCGCTACAAAATCTATGGTTCCGAAAACAGCTTCGGTAGTCCAATCGCGATTCCCTCAGGTGATCTCGTTGCCTCGTACGCCAAAACCATGGATCCCGAAGATATTGTCGAAGATGCAGAGAAATTGTTCAGTATTGCAACCGAGGACATCGGAGGCGAAATCCATCATCGTTTTTCGATGCTAGGAGAGGGTCTGATCTTTTTTATTATTACAGTGGTTGATCGGGACGGCAACGAAAGGGTCTTTTCACCTGAAATACAAATTAACCTCGCCCCGGCTGACCCTTCTGGTGTAAATTTCTGTACAGGTAACACATGCCCAAATGGCGCCGACCCTGATGATCCTTGTTGTGTTGCTTGATTGCTTAAGGGTTTTAAAAATCCGCGAACTGATCGATAAGCCTCTCTACCGGCACTTACGCAAAAAGAAGGTGTGCGACGCGCATAAAACACAAAACATTGACTCACCGGTCACACTTGGATAGTGTCAACAAAACTATTTTAGGAGCTAAGCTATGGTGAAATACTTTCGGTTTTTTGCATTACGTTAATCTGTTCAGCTTGTCTGGAGGAGGTTTCTTCGGAAGGAACATCCAATAATTCGAAAAGAAACAACTCGGGTACAATGAGCGCTGGGTCAAACTCTCTTCAAAGTACTGGAGGTTCGACGGCCCAAACTTCCCATGGTGAAACCTCGCCAAAGGAAACCACAGGCGTTTCAGAAACCACAGGCGGTACGACACCCACAACATCAGGGAACACGACTTATACCTATACCGAGGAGCTGAAAATCATCCTGCCCAGCGATTCAAATTGGTATCCCTACAGGCCAAAGCAAAATGAATACGGCAAAATATTAGCGCCGGGTGAAACTTATGTTGTCGAAAATACTCACTTCAAAGGCGAGCAGGATTATAGCCGACGTCCCTTAACACTTATCGGAGAAGCGGGAAGTGGCCAAACCGTCATCATCAGAGCCAATAAGTTTACAAATATTGAAGAAAGAGCAATCTTTGTAAAAAACGTCGAAACTCTGATTGTCGAAGGGAATTATTTTGAGAATGTGGGTGGCATGATAAAAACCTACAATATCAATAACCTCACCGTGCGTTATAATAAGGTTAAAAATCATGGCATAATGCCAGTTTATGGAACCTTTCAACATCTCTCGGTCATCAACGATACTCCGCGCAATCCCTTGAATTCTCTTATAATCTTGTCGATACCAGCCAAGATCCTCGATATATCCCAGGAATGTCAATCGAGGACCGGCACAGTAAAACGTTTAGAGCAGATTGGGTAAATTTCAGACGAGTCCAAATGGCGGACGGAAAACAAGCAAAAATTCATCACAATATCCTCGCAGGTAGCGAGTACATTGGGGAGGCATTTTTGGGCGGTGGTATCATTACCGACCACGCGTGCATAGGATTTGATATCGAGGATAATATTCTTATGAATACGACCGGAACCCTCATTTCTACAGCGAATAGTAAACGCGTAAATATTCGGCGCAATATCGGCGTGATGACACAGCTCGCCTCCGATAATCTTATGGTCTCGGCGAAGACAGCTTTAACTTACCGCGGAGAGAAAGCGGTGAGTCAAGGCGAGGTTTATGCGCTAATGATTGGTCCTTACGTGTCTAGCCATGCAAAAGATATTGAAGGGCAAAAATCAAAATTAATGACTTATTTTCGCATACCTTGGTGGGTAATCGACTCAACGCATACCGAAGGGAGGGAGAACGAACCTCGTCCCGCGCAAATGTAGCCGCAGGGATCCGATCTGTGATCACTGATCCAAATAACAACGAGTTAACAATGACTGATAATAGCTTCACCTGGAAACTCGAAAATGGCGAGAGGGTTGTTAGACATCTCACCATAAAAGGTATCGACCGATACGACCAATACCTTTCAGAGAATATGAGCGTTCCAGCAGTGAGTACTCAAGAAATCTCGCAACTAATCTTCGGTGTAGATTACGGCGACCCCACCGATGGATTGATGTTTTCTAAGTGGGGTAGCGCTGAAAACTCGCCTGTGTATTTCGATGAAACGAGAAAGTCAAAAAGATAATCGATGCTCGAAATAATATCGAAAAAAGGATCAGCATACTTCGAGCGTGTTTAAAGTGTTCCTCTATCGCCTCGACAATCTTACTTCGGTCACACGCAAAAAAGTCAGCGCCACTAAAAGGATTAAACTCGATGATCTTTGCATGCTCTTTTTCCATACACCTATCCAAAACATAAAGGTCCTCTAGAAAATCAACCTCGCTGATAATCTTTGCGTCGTTTGCAGGAGATGGTCGGGGATGGGTTCCTCACTTTCCTCACGCGCCTGGGCATTATAACAACTCGCCGCCGCGATCTGTGCTCCAACAATTACAAAACGCCATTCCTTCTTCGGAGGCGTTTTGTATGGAGAGATAATGATAGGCAAATCAATATCCTAATAGAATCCGTAATCTAATGCTTCTACAGATACCTTACTTTTTTTGATCACACGCCCAGAAAAGGGTTTCAAAGGACCATCTGGGCGGACAAAAACTTTATCACCTTCGAAAAACAAAGCAGGATTGTGGACGAATTTTTTAACGCATGTTTGAACATAACTCCGGTTGAAAAGCAGCGTCGGAAACAAGGGCTAATACGCCGAGCACCGAAATTTTTCCGCATCACAAAAAGAACCCGGGGTCCATATTTTCGCTTGAAATATTCGGTTCGCATTTCCCAGACTACCATGGAAAAGGCACCTATCTTTGATCCGAGGAGGATGCGTTAACCACCAAGAATCATCCCAACATTCAAATTGTGGCCCCGAACTTTCAATGGCTTGAATTGCCACCACGACTGTGTGGACAACAGCGAAGCGTTTTGACGTGGAGCCACTTGGTCAACATCATCAATCTATATTATTCGATGAGAAGCTCGATAGTATCAAAGAGGCGGTCAAAATCGATGGGCTTGGTAATGAAATCATCGGCGCCAGCTTTCACCGCGCGTTCTTTTTCCCCATGCATCGCATGGGCGGTTAGAGCAATTATCGGAATACCTGGGCAAGTGCTGCCCTTTCGAATTTCGCGAATCGTCGTCCATCCATCCATACGCGGCATGGAAAGATCCATAAGAATAAGGTCGGGCGTTTTGTCCACCAATTCGTCTAAAGCTTCCAGTCCATCCCTCGCAAGAATGAGCTTATAATCGTCCTCTAGCAGTTGAATCATCAGTTCCATATTATGCTCATTGTCTTCAACGATGAGTAAAGTTTTCATGTGCTCGCCTCGGTTTTTTTCTGTTCTGAGATTGACGCTTCTACGAAGGAGGTCAAATATTCTAATGCATTCTCATCACCTTTCCCAATAAATTTTGCGAAGTTTGTGCGTGGTTGTTCACTGGCTGCGCTAAAGACTATCGTTTCCGGGACATGAGAATGGTTTTGGATACTTCGCAAAACCTCATAGCCATCAACCTCGGGCATCATAAGATCTAGAATAAGAAAATCGATATCGACTTTCTCTAAAATCTCCAGTGCTATCGCCCCGTTTGCGGCCGTCCTAATACGCGTCCGATAAGGCGCAAGATGCTGAATAATCAACTCACGTGTCGACTCATCGTCCTCAACAATGAGAACTTCAAAGCGGGTTTTAAAGGAAGGCAAAGCCGGAAGAAGGGTCTCTTCTTCGATGGGTTTAGAAACCCAAGCAACCATATTTCCCGCTTGTTTCTTATCAGGCGGTTCTAAAAAACTCACAACAACAACGGGAATATCGGAGAGCGAATCATGATTTTCCATCGCCCGTAAGGTGCTCCACCCGTTCCATCCCGCCATGACCATATCCACCAAAAACACATCGGGTCCTAAGGTCTCAGCTTCCCTGAGGGCAAGTTTGGAATTGCTAAAACATCGCACTTCGTACCCTGCTTTGAGGAGCTCTTCTTCGGCTTTCTTTAGCGCTCCCTCATCGTCATCAACGACAAAAATCAACGCATTATTTCGTTTTATCGATGCAGGCTTATCGTCAATAAGCATGGCCGCCGATTCTCGCGAGCTCGTTTCACGGAGGGGAAGAACCACTCGGAAAGTAGAGCCCTGACCTTCCTGAGATCTTGCATCGACGCTACCACCGAGCAGTTTAGTAAGTTGCCTTACTAAATTAAGACCTAAGCCCACACCATTTTGTGCCCGCGTAGAAGAACCATCCACTTGGCGAAAAGGTTCGAACACGGTGGGCAACTGCTCCTCCGAAATACCAATGCCGTCGTCTTCGACGCTGATCACAAAATGCATACCTTTAGTAAACGCACGTACTTTAATTGATCCGGTATCTGAATATTTTACAGCGTTGGCCGCAAGATTGATGACGATCTGACGAAGACGCGCGGCGTCGGTCCAGACATAGGTGAGTTCGGGGACGACCTCGAAACTCAAATTAAGATTTTTCTCTTCGGCCATTGGCGCGATAATCGCCTCGACTTCAGCGAAGACGTGCTCGATACTTACATCATTCTCGATGATCTTCATTGCTCCAGCTTCCAAACGTTCAATATCTAAAATATCGTTCACCAAATGCAATAAAGACGTGCCCGCGTCTTGAATCCGTTGCATGTTTTCCGCCTGGCGTTCTGGAATAAGCTTTCTCGTTTTTCTTAAGGTCAACCGAGCAAACCCTATAATCGCGTTTAAGGGGGTTCGAAGCTCGTGGGATATATTGGCCAAAAATTGATTTTTTAAAAGACGTGAGGCGACGAGTTCTTCGTTGGCTGCCTCTAGTTTTTGGTTCGAACGACGCATCTCCTCCATCGCTTCTTCGGTTTGCGTTTTCCATTTCCCAATCATACTAGCCGCGATGCCAAGAAAGAGTGGAGCACTATCAATGATCCACAATAGAGGTTGGGTACGTTGTGCTTCAAGTAGGGTTGTCCCCTTCGCATAGCTTTCCAATAGGGTCGCAAAAATCGGAAAAAGTAAACCGAACCATGCCCCCAAGGCAGCATAACGCTTTGGTGCACTTGGCGTATTTTCCATTGAACCTCCTGATGTATGAATATTCTCTAACCCTATTTAAACATTTTTTAAGTCAATCATCTAATGAAAAAGTAAAGGAAGGCAAAAAAACTGAGTGAGGCGAGTTTTTGGTGGTATTCACTACGAAGCGATTGAAGTTTTTGTTGGGTTTCGTCGCATTGCTCCATCAACGCCAACCTACAAAGCGATTGAAGTTTTTGTTGGGTT
>JALSKP010000824.1 GCA_026988815.1 Myxococcales bacterium
AAACTTCGATATCAACTTTTGCCAACGCGACATTGGTCGAAAGCACCAAAGATCCTTTAGCAAGATCCACGTAATCTTTGTTAATGCCCAACTTTATGGGATCTATCCAGGCCACCTCTGTTTCGAAAGTCGTGCTTAAGGTCTGACCTGCGTCTGTCGTTCCGGTCACCGTTAAATCGTAGGTAAAAATGCCTTTGGGTTGTTTGAAGTATACTTTCTTGGTCTTCCCTGCTTTCATTCGTCCTAAATTAACGGTGCGCGATTTTCCGTCCGACCTCACCATTAGGATTTTTGCGTTCTTTACTTTTTCTTTGGCTTGGAGAATCAAGACAGGCTTGCCGCTCCCCTTTTGAACTTTGTTGATCAGTTTAAACTCGAAGGCAGACTGTGAAAAAGCCAGTGAAGGGAGGGAAAACAACACCAGTAAAGTCAGCATTAGGATTTTTTTCATATTTAACTCCGGTTCAAAATCAGTGCAACTTATAAGACACGAAAGAATCTAAAATGTTCACCGAGACAGTACTTAAAATGCGAATTAAAGCAATCCAAGGCCAGATCGCGAAATCGATTCGCCAAAATCGGAAATGTTGGGTTTTGTTGTGTTTAGTCGCGGTGCACCATCAACCCGACCTACGATCCGATTTGACGAGAACTGAAAGCAAGGATACCTTCCGTTTCCTTGGCATTCACCTTTTTTCGGATTATTTTATGGCCATTCAATTATATCGATTACTTGGACAAAGCGCTGTCGCTACGGACGGATTTGCTCACAGCTCCGACCTTGTCGCCGCACTCAAAAAAGGCGGAGCGTCAGAACATTTGGCTACCCAAACCTCGGAACTCCTACACGAGGGAGAGGCGTTAATTGCCCAAAAAATCGAAAAATGCGGCGAGGATAGAATTCGCGAACACGGATTGCATTTTGCCTGTAGTGAAGCCGAAATGTGGTTAGAGACGATCGCTGCGACCCTGCGGCCCGTGCTAGACGAGTCGACCTTCTCAATGGTCCTCGCCAAAGCCTTACACGCCCACGGACACGCGCTCACCGTCAGCGCGAAAATGATGCGTACCTTGAGTGCGATTGCTAGTAGCCCAGATATCGCCATTCATTTTGGCGACGAGCGTGCCGTAAAGGATGTTTTGGGGCGCGGAAACGCCGCCCTAGCTCGCCTCATCAAGACCGGCGAAATACAGCTGCGTCCCAAGGAGGAGCAAGAAGGATTCAAAATTTTCAACGAACTCAACGCCTTCCGAAAAAAGGGGCAAGACTGGTTCGACGGCCTAGAAAACGCGGCAACCTCACTCTCACCAGAACTCTGTGGATGGTTGGGGATTGTACCTAAAGGAAAAGGGATTGCTGTCGGAGGCGCATCGCGCGCCGTTGAACTCCATGGTCGTGGTCAAACCACACCACCTAAAGCCAACGTCTATCCGTGTACTGGATGGTCAATTGGACGACAGGGAAACTCCGAGAATATCGGTCCAGGTTTTATTAAGTAGGCGCAATTTATGGATACTGACTTATACAAAATACTAGGTGTTGCGAAAGACGCAGACGCGAAAACGATAAAGAGTAGTTATCGGAAAATCGCGCGAGAAAATCACCCTGACCGTAATCCCGATGACGACGCAGCCGAGGAGCGCTTCAAAAAAGCCTCCTTTGCCTTCGAAGTACTGTCGGACCCCGAAAAGCGCAAAACCTACGATACCTATGGGGTTGATGGGCTCCGAGAAGGATTCCAACCCGGCCAACAGCAATGGGCTTCCTCGACGGGTGCGTTCCAAGGCGGCGGCAGTTTTGACGATATTTTTGGATCAATATTTGGCGGACGCGGAACCTTCGACACCAGCGATTATAGTAATTTTGGCGGATTTAATGGACCGCCGCGGAAAGGTTCAGATCTCGAAGCAGAATTGGGTTTGAGTTTTATGAAAGCGCTTGTTGGCGGAGAAGTTGCGATGAGGGTCAACAACCGTGATCTTAAAGTGAATATCCCGAGCGGCGCCGAGGATGGCGATCGTCTTCGATTGAAGGGCAAAGGGAATCCATCCCCCTACGGCGGAAAGGCGGGCGATCTTATTCTCGAACTCAAAATTCGTAAACACGATCTTTTGCGACGTGAAGGTCTCAACCTTTATCTGGATCTACCGATCACGATGGGCGAGGCCCTTTTGGGAACCAAAGTTGATATTCCCACACCGAGTGGGACTTTCACCGTCACGGTTCCCTCGGGTGTAAACTCGGGGGCCAAACTTCGTCTCAAGGGAAAAGGCGTCTCGCGAAAGAAAAAGCGCGGCGATTTTTTTATCGTTCTGCATATTCATGCGCCCGATCTTACCCTTGAAAATATCGATGAAATCGCGGCGACTCTTGATGGCGGGTACTCCCAAGAGGTTCGCGAAAATATTAAACTTGTTTACTAAATTAGGCTTAACAAAAGATGAATGAACACGCTAAAGAAGTCCAAAGTGGGGACCGATTTGAATTCGGGAAAAACTGGAAACGTTTCCTCGATTCCTTTGATGAACAACGTTTGGAGGAAGCCAAAACCAGCCTTCTTAAAATGCTCGGCCTCTCTTCTATCAAGGGAAAACATTTCTTAGACATCGGTTCAGGCAGTGGTCTTTTCAGCCTGGCGGCGCGAAGCCTTGGGGCCAAGGTTCGCTCTTTTGATTTTGATCCAAATTCGGTCGCCTGCACCGAAACACTTAAATCCCGTTTCTTCAAGGACGATGAGGATTGGGAGATCGGCGAAGGTTCTGTCTTGGACAGCGATTTCATGGCCGGCTTGGGGACCTTTGATATCGTCTATTCGTGGGGCGTTCTTCACCATACAGGCGAAATGGATGTGGCGATCGAGAATGCCAAGAAGCGCGTCAAAAAGAATGGGTATTTTTTCATAGCGCTCTATAACGATCAAGGCGGTACGAGTCGCCGTTGGACTTCGATTAAAAGGGCATATAATGCTGCGCCAAAACTCATTCAACCGGCTGTTGTTTTCGGAATTGCAGCGCCCTTAGAAGCTAAATACATGTTCATCCGCGCCATTCGCGGTCAAAACCCCTCCCCGCTTCCAGCTTGGAGAAGAAAGATCCAAGATCGCGGAATGTCGGTTTGGACAGACTATGTCGATTGGGTTGGCGGCTATCCTTTTGAGGTCGCCAAGCCGGAGGAGATTATTCTCCCGCTTGAAAAAGAGGGTTTTATTTTAAAAAATCTAAAAACCTGCGGCGGTGGACATGGATGTAATGAATTCGTATTTCATTATAAGCCGAAATCCAAAAAGTAAATAGGTTTACTTTTCCATGGAAAAACTGGGGATAGGATAGGCGTTCGTCTCGGGTAAGCACGAATGTTTTTTAGGGTGTTGTTTTCTGGGCAACGAAATTAAAAGGATAGCGGACGATGACAATCCCACCACCGCGCGGTTTTGGAAATTTAAGATCCTTGATGGCCTTGATTACACAAGGGTCTACTTTTTCTTGAAAAGGAAGGGTTATAAAGGCCGAAATTACCGTACCTTTGGCCCCTATCGTAAATTCGACTTTAAGCTGTCCCTTGAGCTGTGGATTTAGAAAAAGTTCTTTCTCATAACAATATTTTATTCGCCTTCTTCCGTTTCGAATACCCCTTCTAATCTCATCTTTGGAAAGCACCCCTTTTTGGGGACCGGTAGGATTTTTCACAATCGTGGGTATTTTCTCCTCTGTTGGTTTTTTCTCAACCGATTTTTTCTCGACCTCTGTCGGTTTTTCTTCAATCTCCGGTTGTTTCACAATCGTGTTGTTTTTTGATTGGGTTTTGTCGGCAATGGATTTTTCATTCGGCTTTACCGGTCCAGAACAGGCAGCGAAAAATAGAGAGAATAGAAATATTTTTGTTTTCATTTTAAAATCGAGCAATAAAATCGAGGCGAAAAAAAAAAGGGAGACCGAAGTCTCCCACAAGAATAAACGTGTGCTAGCTACTCAACGATTTCGGTAACAACACCGGCACCAACAGTACGAGAGCCTTCACGAATTGCGAAGCGCAATCCAACGTCCATAGCGATAGGTGTAATAAGTTCAACTTTGAACGTAATACGATCGCCAGGCATAACCATTTCGACATTCTCAGGAAGCTCAACAGCTCCGGTAACGTCAGTTGTTCTGAAGTAGAACTGAGGACGGTAGCCTTTGAAGAATGGCGTATGACGTCCGCCTTCATCTTTGGTTAGAACGTAAACTTCAGCGTTGAATTTGGTGTGAGGCTTAACAGTTCCAGGCTTGGCAAGAACTTGTCCGCGCTGAACATCTTCCTTTTTAACCCCACGAAGAAGGCATCCAACGTTATCGCCGGCCATACCTTGATCGAGAAGCTTACGGAACATTTCAACACCGGTAACCGTTGATTTTCCAGCTTTTCCGCCAAGACCAATGATTTCGATTTCTTCGCCAACGTTAATAACGCCTTGCTCAATACGACCGGTAACAACTGTTCCACGACCTGAGATAGAGAAAACATCTTCCACAGGCATGAGGAAAGGCTTGTCAGTCTCACGATCTGGCATCGGGATGAAAGAATCAACTTCGTCCATAAGTTTAAGAACAGATTCAACGCCGTACTTTCCTTCTTTTCCTTCAAGGGCCATAAGGGCCGATCCAACGACGATTGGGCCATCGTCAGCGAACTCATATTTTTCAAGAAGTTCACGAACTTCCATGTCAACAAGCTCAAGAAGTTCTTCATCATCAACCATGTCGGCTTTGTTGAGAAAAACAACGATCGCAGGAACGCCAACTTGCTTTGCAAGAAGGATGTGCTCACGCGTTTGAGGCATTGGGCCGTCAGCAGCAGAAACAACCAGGATAGCGCCGTCCATTTGTGCGGCACCGGTGATCATGTTTTTAACATAATCAGCGTGACCGGGACAATCGACGTGTGCGTAGTGGCGAGTTTCGGTTTCGTACTCGACGTGTGCAGTAGAAATCGTAATACCACGCTCTCTTTCTTCTGGTGCGTTATCAATGTCAGTAAAGTCCATCGCCTTTCCACCGAATTTTTCGGTCAACACTTTGGTAATCGCAGCCGTAAGAGTGGTTTTACCATGATCGACGTGACCGATGGTTCCAATGTTTACGTGGGGTTTAGTACGGTCGAATTTTTCCTTTGCCATTTGTATCTCCTAAATGATCTCTTTAGATTTTTCTTCTAAATTATTGTTAATATTATTTTCCAGCCTCAGCCATAATCTCGGTCGCAATTGCTTTTGGAACGGGATCATAGTGAGAAAAATGCATAGTATAAGTCGCGCGACCTTGGGTCTTAGACCGTAGATCGGTTGAATAGCCAAACATCGACGAAAGCGGAATAATAGCATCGATAACTTGAACGCCGGAACGCTCACTCATGCCTGAAATATTCCCACGACGACTATTAATATCGCCGATCACATCACCCATGTATTCTTCAGGTGTCACGACTTCGACTTCCATCATAGGCTCAAGAATTTGAGGAGCGGCCGCACGGACACCTGCCTTAAATCCCATTGAAGAGCAAATCTTGAACGCCATTTCGTTTGAATCCACTTCATGGAAACCACCGTCAAAAAGAGTAACTTTGACATCGATAACGGGGAAGCCCGCGAGAACGCCGCCTTCGGCAGCTTCTTTAACGCCTTTTTCGACAGCATTAAAGAATTCGCGCGGAACGGAACCACCTTTGATGGTTTGTTCGAAAACAATTCCGCTTCCTTTTTCACCGGGCTCAAGTCGAATCGCGATTTTCGCGTACATACCCTTACCACCGGACTGCTTCTTGTAAGTCTCTTTGTGTTCAATCGACTTTGTGATGCACTCACGGTAGGCCACTTGCGGTTTACCCACCGTTGCCTCAACTTTAAATTCACGAAGCAAACGATCGACGATAATTTCAAGGTGAAGCTCACCTTGTCCAGCAATAATAGTCTGGCCTGTTTCTTCGTCGGAATGCACACGGAAACTTGGATCTTCGGCCGCTAGTTTAGCGAGCGACTCACCGAGTTTTGATTGGTCGGCTTTGGTTTTCGGCTCGACGGCAATTTCAATAACTGGCTCGGGGAAATCCATCGCTTCAAGAACAACAGGTTGAGCTTCGTCACAGAGTGTATCGCCAGTCGTTGTAGATCGTAGACCCACAGCCGCGGCGATATCACCGGTACGAATTTCGTCCATTTCTTCACGCTTATTTGCATGCATAAGAAGGATACGTCCGATCCGCTCTTTCTTTCCTTTAGAGGAATTGAGAACGTGGCTTCCTGACTCAAGCACACCACTGTAAACGCGGAGGAAGGTCAATTGTCCGACAAAAGGATCGGTCATAATTTTGAATGCGAGTGCCGAAAAGGGCTCCGCATCGTCGAACTTTCGAATCACTTGATCCTCAGCTCCAACTTCACCCACACCTTCAGCAATTTTCCGAGCGGCCTCGACTGTCACGCCTTCAATTTGGCCCACGTCTGTGGGAGATGGAAGGTAACTAATAACAGCAT
>JALSKP010000825.1 GCA_026988815.1 Myxococcales bacterium
CAGCCAGATATAACGACCGCGCCAGATCCATCATCTAAACTCACCATAGCTCCCGTAGGTGCGGTAACGTTCACATAATTTGCCTCATAATTTGTCGGTGCATGGAAGATATAGTCGCTTCGATATTGTTCGATAGGTACGGCCAGCGTCATCGCAGGATCGCCCGTATTTCCGCCGGCATCCTGACCCTGCATGTACTGGGCGACCATTATTTTCTTATCACCAGAGATTTTGAAAATGGCACTTGTGGCGGCTATTTCCAAATAATCTCCTGCGTTCGTCAATGTCGTCGGAGCACCTGCTTGGGGCGGATCATAAACAAGCGTGGTATTGGCTTGCGTGGCTACAACGCGGACCATTCTCGCCTTCCCTGTATTCGCGTTAATCAGGGGTTCGGTGACAAGGTAGGTCAAACCTACCGTCTCCAAGGGTGGCATTGCTTCTTCTATGTGATCGCAAAAGCCAATATTGGACGGAATATTTGTACAGGAAACGCCAGCAATAACCTGGATTGGCTTATTGGCAACAATACTATCGCCTGTGGGATCGGCTCCGGTTGGGTGAGTGACCTGAAGAACATCGCCCGCATTGAGAGTGACCCTTCCCGTACCGTTGGCGGCAACACCGGCGCCGGCAATAGCCAACCCACCGGTTGCCGATGGCGTAAGGACGACCTGGGTATTATCTTCTTTGGCCGTAATGGCATAGAAGCTAGGTATACCCGTACCCGTGTAGACCCAAGTCTGTCGGCCGACGACCACGTAATTTCCGCTCCAAGTATTGGTGGGAAGTAATAAGGAAGCATCGTTAGTATAGGAAAAGGAGTTTCCAATTCGATAATCGAGCGGATTGTATTGATAAACCGTCACAGGTTGATCAGCTCGCAATCGATAAGCGCCATCAACGGTGAGAAGTGTCGCTCCACCCGCCTTCAAGTTAGCAACCCAAGGCAATTGGACAATGGCGACATCGCCCGGCGGAACCACCGCTGTTGTGACCGGATTTCCGCCCTGAGTGACGGTGATATTGGCAGGTTGCATGCCCGAGTTGGCCACGCTAACAGCGAAAAAGAAAGTATTGGGCAAAAATTGATTAGCGGTAATGGTTGGGTAATATTGGCACCCAATGTAGCTTGTCCCAAGTGCGCCCGGCGAGCACGCGCCGGAACACCTACCCGTCACCATTTCGCAACTCACGCCCTGAACAGCGTCGCATTCTTCATTTACGACGGTGGCAGTGCCTTGAGAGTCCACGTTACAAAAGGTAGATCCATTGACGCCGCATTCGGCTAATCCAGGCTCGCATGCAAATTGACAATCACTGGAACAGGTAAAATCACCGACCGTATTTCCGTCGTCGCAAAGCTCGCCAGGTTCAAGAATACCGTTACCGCAGGTATAACAATTGGCGAAATCGAGTCCCGTACAATCTGCAACGCAACTTAGGCTGCCTCCAGAAAACCCCATTCCTAGATTGGTACAATTTTGCCCAGCGAGGTCCGTCCCATCGCATACTTCGATATCTTCAATGGTGTCATTCCCACAAACAGCGGGATCTGCATGGCATTGCGAATCATCGAGTTGGCAGCTTGCGCACTTCAAATTTCCCCAAGCAAAACCCTGGGTGTCACAGCTTTGCATGCGTAAATCTGTTCCGTCACAGGCTTCATAACCGTCGGCCATTTCGTCTGCGCCTTCAGCCATATCGTCGCCACAACGCGTACATAGACTCGTATCAAAATGGCAGGTTGCGTCGCAACTTATCGAGCCAGCGCTGAACCCTTGAGTGGGGCAGGTTTGTGATCTTAAAGCATCAGAGTCGCAGTCTTCCATATCGTCGATAACGCCATCACCACATCCGGCGGGTTGGCAATCGGTACGACAGCGGTTTGCGCGCATGTCCGAATTCATTGCACCCGAATCGCATCCCTCACCGGCATCTTGTACGCCATCCCCGCATCGCGAAAGCCGGCAGTTCGTTCGGCACGCATCGGCGGTGTCATCGGAATTTTGTTCGCCATCATCACACGCCTCGCCAGCTTCCAAAATTCCATTTCCGCAACCAGGCGGGATAACGACTTTCATATCTGTTTTGTTATTGTCCGAAGCATCATCACCCATATCAATGCTGCCATTATTTTCATCATTATTCTTGGTGGTGACGAGACCGCTTGATGAATCCGAACAAGCGAAAACAAGGGTTGAAAATAACAATAATATGAGCACGCCACTACGTTGGTTAACGCGGGTGTGGGTACTTAAACGCTGGTGACTTCTGATTGAATTTGTATGAGGAATCATTCCCTTAGTCCTTCTAAATAGTTTGTAACACAAGAGTATCGACCCGTCAGGAAAGAGCAACTAAGCCCGATAAGATTTTGCTCCTTTTAGAATCTATGCTTTTATACTTGGGACTATTATAGCGATACAACGATGGCCAAATATTTTCTCACCTTCATCTTCGTATTTTCCTGTTCCACGGGGATTCCAAAGAACCATGCAGCAAAAAAAGGTTGCAAGCATTGGGATCTCAATATCGATTCAGCGGAGGAGTTTCTATGCGCGATTCAGTTTGGCGAAGAAAATTCGACATTGGTTATTCAGAAAGAAAAACTCACCTTCACCTCACCGATTCATTTTGAAAAATCGCTTCACATAACAACCGAAGGAAGCGATGAGGCAACCTTGGAAGGACTTTCTTTCGATTTCCGAAAACATATAAAAATAAGAAATGTGTCGTTTGTCGCCAAAGGAACCATCAAAATGCAATCCGCAGATCTCGAGAATCTCACAATCTATGGCAATTTATCCATCGGTAATTTTGGGCCGAGCACGAAAAAAGACGATGCTACTAACGCGCGCCTAACTTACATCGATTTTGAATCTCCCTTCCTTTTTCGAGGTAAAAGTCTTTCCATTCACCATTCTCGATTTCGCAAATCGGTCGATATAAAAGGACGGCGATTCCAACTCGCGATGAATCGTTTCGATGGCAATGTAAAGGTGGATAGCATCGAAAAAACCTACATTAACAACAATCTCTTCATGGGTCTAAATCGACAAAGCGAGTTTAGCGGCGAGGTTTTTCTGGAATACAATTGTCGTTCGCGCTCACGCCTTTGGAAGGAGAATGAGGCCTCTCATTCTAATTTTATCAGCGACAGCTGTAGATTCAGAAATTGGTGTTCGGTAAATACTAATATTCGGGAGGCGATCGTAATCGGTGGATTCAATACATCGCGTGTTCAAGTTGGCGATTTCGACGGAGACGGAAAAGATGAGCTTCTGCGTTTCGACGAAAAGGCCTGGCATCATTACGATTTTTCTAAATCAGAGTGGTCCTTTCTTCACGAAGAAAAGAATACCCCACCTTGGGCATTGGGTATCGCCGACCTCAATGGCGATGGTCGAGATGAGATCATCAAAGCCGATGGATACCTCATTCGAGAATGGTCTATATCGGAAAAAACATGGATCGAGGGTGCAAAGTTCGAAGAAGGTTTCGCCCGTCAATATTTAATGATGGGAAACATCAAAGGCGATTCCCGCGCCGAGTTTGTAAAATACGATAAAAAAACAAAGGCGATCTACGTTTCAGGGAAAGACAAAGTGGAGTGGGAAAAAGAAATCGACCTCCCAAACAACTTTTATGAACTGGTGCTTTTAGATTACAATGGAAACGGCTTCGCAGATCTTATCGTTAAAAAAGAAGACAGCCTAGAAGTATACGATTTTACTAAATCGAAATGGAAAAGGCACAACATCGACGTGCGCAGCCTTGTCTTCGGACATTTTGATAAAGAAGCTGGTCTGGACGCCTTTCTTAATGGCCAAAAAATTTCAATGAAAAAGAAACGTTTTAAACGTAGCTATATTGCAGACGCCATATTTGTCGCCGACATTGATGGTGATGGAGTCGATGAAATTTTTACCCAATGTGAACCCAAACCCGGTCATACAACAATAAAAATAATGACCTATAATATAAATCATGCCGGTGTTCGTAATGTCGAGGAGCTTGCCAAAAAGATCCAACGTTTGGACGCCGACTTTGTCGCTGTCCAAGAGGTGGACAGAAATACTCGTCGCAATCCCTACGACATGGCGGAACAACTAGCGCGCCTTTCAAACTATAAATACCATGCCTTTTTTAAAAGCAACGATTATCAAGGTGGGGAATATGGTCTTCTTTTTCTAAGTAAACACGCCATCGAAAACATCGATATCGAGAAGTTGCCCAAACATAAGAACGAAAAGGAATGGTCTGAGAAAAATATCGCTGTGGCCCTTAAAAGTGGGAAATATCGTTTTCTCATCACACACATTATTTCCAGAAAATGGAGAAATGGCGAAGATCTTTCAGAAACCCAAGATGCTCAACTTGATGCATTACTAAAATTCGTGAAGGAAAAAAATCCAGATTTTCTTTTGGGAGACTTTAATATGAAAGCGACGAGTTCAGAATACAAACACCTTGTAGAAACCTCGGGCTATCGAGATAGCTTCTTCGAATCGGGAAACGAGATGAAGTTGGAAAAGACCGGTATTACCTTTCCTGATATTCACGGTGACCCTAGACGTATTGATTATATTTTTATGCGCAAGGCTAAAGCAGGAAATTTGCGAATAGACATTCCAGCGTTGGTATCCTCAGATCATTATCCCTATATTTTGGAGTTTGAAGACTAAGAATTATTTGACGGTGATGGCTAGAATAAGGATGCCACCTTTGTGGCGAAGGCCTGCGTGGAAGAGCGTTTTCCCGCGTTTGACGCGAAGGGTGCTACTCATTTTACCAACGATGCCAAGATGAAGTTTCAAATATTTTCCGGCTTTTCCAGCATAACCGACGGTTAATTTTGAACCGTTAGGAAGTTTTACCGAGCTTTCATTTTTTCCGCCGACGCGAATCGACTGTGTTCGAATTTCACTAAAGTGTTGATATTTGGATCCAAATTTTTTTTCTAATTTTCGTTTAATATCATTTAATTTTAGATCGTAGCCATGACCATCTTTGGTGGCCGCAATTGTTCGAACTTCGACGGTCACACTTTCTTGGGCAAAAGCGCTGGGAGCAAACCCAACGATTAAGACAATGCTTAGTGCAAATACTATGTTAAACGCGTAACGCATTTTGAAATCCTACATCTTTGTCATCATAAGATGACCCGAAATTAAATTGGCTCGTCGTACTCAGTTTCTTTGTTCTTTTTGAGTTCCTTTGCCGGTTCTTTATCTTTGACGTCATTCTCGTCCAAAGATTCATCCGTGATCCAAATAACAGTGCTGTCATCTTCGTCTTCTTCAAGTTTCGCCGAAACGGGACTGATCGGTGCATCGATTCGGACCCGAGTACCAGGTTCGCTCGTGATGCCATCAATGATGACGATCTTTTCGATGACCCTTTCTTGAGGAAAGAGTCTTGGACCGAAGACGCCAAGCAAGAGAACTGCCGCAACAGCGGTGAAGATGCCTTGCTGATACTTTGCCAAGAATGATTCCTGTTTTTTCTCTCGGAACTCGCCAAGTTGAACGACCTGTTGGGCTGGCTGACTTTCTTGAGAAATAGAGGAAGCGATGCCCGTCCAAAGTTGGCTAAAATCAGCGTTTTCAACAGCGTGTTCATTGGCAATCGTTGCCGCCTGACTAAGTTCTTCAAGGGCGGCCAAGGTGTTTAACACCTCGCTATTTTCCGTATCGATCCACGATTGAACGCGTTGGCGCTCCGAAGCATTGACTTCGCCATCAAAGAAACGTTGAAGAAGTACCGCGTGCTCCTCGTAAGAGAATGCGTGATTGAGGCGTTTTTGATCGAGACTGATCACTTTCTCATCTTTGGCAAAGTCAAGCTCAACTGCAATCTTGTCAAAGAAACCATCGAAATTAACATCTTTTGCAAATTCAAGCGTTTTAACTCTTCCACTGAGTACATCTAAATTTTCCAAATAGTCAGCAATATCTTGTCGCTCATGCATGAGAGCCAGCACACTTGCTGATTCCATGGCCGATACTTCGTCATCGTGAAAGCGCTCCAACATGGGAGCCAGGTCGACAAGTTTCATATCCAATAATTGGGTGGCATTAAACGCCGCGTTTGCCCAATCGAGGGCAGCACTTTGCGTCGGCGCATTTTCCCAAGCCTGGTCCATCGCCGCTTTGGTCGCAAGAGCCAGCTCTTCGAGAGCGCTCAAGTACACGCGAGCGTGAGGTGATTGGTCGAGAAGGCTTGATACAAGCCCCTTCTCGATCTCACCGTCGTGAAATTGTTGAATTTGGTTGAGTTGAAGTTTTGAAAGCATCATTTTCTTTCCATGTAAAAAGGCTCTTCGAAAAGCCTATTTTGAGGTCTACATGGAGTAGACGTGCACCAAAGACAGAAATTCAATTTTGGATCACATATATTTGGATCTTTTTCGAGAAAATTAACCGGCATCAATTTCCTCTTTAAGATAGGCCGATAGTGCATTTT
>JALSKP010000826.1 GCA_026988815.1 Myxococcales bacterium
TTTTTTATGGCCAAAATCTTTTTCTAAACGTTCAAAGTCAATTTTGGATTTTTCAAAATCTCCGATGAGATAATAAGAAAAACCTCGCCGCCACAATGCATCAGCTTCATATTCGGAATCTGAAAAAGAAATAATTTTAGTAAACTTTTCTACGGCTTCGGTATGCTTGGACGCGTATTGTTGCAAACGACCAGCCTCGTAAAGGGCGTTATCGCAAAGGTGATGATGAGGATATTCTTTACAAATTTTCCCGTAGAGACGGATTGCTTTTGTGTCCTGGTTGGTGCGCCTTAACGCACGCGCCCAACCGAAATACAGTCGAGGTCGTAGCTCATTATTTGAAACAATTTTATTTGCTTTAGAAAAAAGTTGAATCGCAGTTTCTCGCTTCTTCTTTTTCTCAGCTTCCAAACCTTGGCGGTAAAACATCCACCCTCGAATTTCTTTTGAGGATAATTTTAGACGTTTGGCATTATTGATCGAAACCTGTTTCGCATCTCCATACTTTCCCCTTCTAATATAGGATCGCATTAAGTCGATATTATCCGCATAAGAGAGGACGTTGATTCTATTCTTCTTTTCGAAGGCTCGGATCGCGGAGCTAACCTGCGAGTTAAATCGACTCCCAAAAGTATCCCTTAGGAGATCAAGGAATACCCTTTTCGCAGCTTTTGTGTTGCCGCTTTTGGCAAGTAATTTAGCGCGTGTTAAACGCACTCTTCGGCGATTTGTTCGGCCCTTAACATCACTCTCAAGTTCCTTCAAAAGTTTGAGATTTTGGAGCACAACTTTCTTTTCATTTGAAAGCAAAAGGGCTGACAATTGTTGTTTGACGGACAAACTCTGAATGGGATCGATGGGAAGCGTTCGTCCAATCATCACACCAGCGGCAACACCGACGGCGTCGCTCCGAAGGGCAAGTTTTCTAAAGGTTTGTTGCGCTTGACTGCGTTGCCCGGCACAGGATTGAAAAGAGGCAAAGGCCAATTCAAACTCGGGATCCTTTTTCATTTCTGGTGTATCTTTAATCGCCTTAAGGGCGAATTTTTTCGCGCTTGAGCATTTGTTTTTGTGGAAAGCTGTGAGGGCATCCTTCCACGATTGACTATCAAATTTCGGTGTAAAATTGAGTTTTTTCGCCGCGATCTTTTCTAGCATCACGACTTCTAATCGCTGACGTTCAAGGTTTTTTCTCTCGCCGTAAGCTTTGGTCTGCATTCTTGCGTCGCGAATCAATCGACCAATTTGAAACATGATTTCACTTTGTTCCTTTGTTAATTTGCCGGTCTTTTCTTCTTCAATTTCTTCGATCTCTTCTACTTCGTCTGGTTGAACCGGTGCGTCCTTTGATTCAGGATCGTCGGGTTCCTCTTCTTGGTTTTTGTTAATCAATTCGTCGATTGAGGGAAGAGCGTTAGGATTTTCGGCTTTTTTTTCATCATCGTTTTCTGGCGTCGACGGAGCTTTGGAACTCTCTTCCTCGCTTTTTTGCTCTTCTTCACTTCCCGATTGAGCCAAAGCTGGTGCACTCAAGAAAGAGAGAAGGAAGATGAAGGGAAGAAAACTACGCATTTGGACTCCAAAAAAACTAAGCCTATTATAGCGACCTTATGGAAATAGCCAAATTTTATCCAGCCATGCAAGATGGATGTCGATAACATCGCTTGAGTCTGCTATTTTGCCCTTGTAGGTTTCTTCAGAGATTTTGAACAAGATGCCAAAAGACGAATTCCATCCTTTCAGTACCATTTTTCCGACCTTGATTTTCCCCGAGGAAATCGCGGGTCTGGCCGAAACTATCGTTCCCGAAGACGTCCTCTATCACGCAACGACAATCACCAATCTTCCAAAACTCGATGTATGTGAAAACGAAAATCGACCGGCCGAATTCAGGATTGTTGGAGAATTAGGAAAGGGAGGAATGGGCGTCGTTCATCTGGCAGATCAACATCAACTCGGTCGAAAAGTCGCCATCAAAACGACCTTATCAAACAACGAAAGCTCTCGTCACGCCCTTCTTTTGGAGGGCAGAATAATGGGAATGGTGGAGCACCCCAACGTTATTCCTGTTCATTCCCTGGGTGAGGATCATCTCGGGCGTCCTTGGATTGTGATGAAACGCATTGTTGGGGATCCGTGGGATCAGGTGATTCAAGAAAAGGAAAGCCCAGAGAGTGATAGTGATGCCTTGGATCGCGATTTAAAAATCCTCATTCAAGTTTGCCAAGCCCTCGGCTTTGCACACCAAATGGGAATTATCCACCGAGACATTAAACCTGCCAACGTGTTTGTCGGTGAATACGGCGAAGTCTATCTCGTGGATTGGGGATTAGCCTTGGCGGTCGACGATCGCTATCCCACTATCCCAACAATTATGGAAGCTAACGCTATTGCCGGAACGCCAGCCTACATTGCCCCTGAAATGACAATTGGCGATGGATCCAAATTGGGATTTTTCACCGATATCTATCTCGTCGGCGCTGTGCTCTACCAAATATTGAGCGGGAAACCTCCCCATCTTTCACCCAATCTCATGGCCGCTTTGGTATCCTCCTATGAGGGAAAAGCGAGGAAGTATCCTGAAGACCTTCCCACCGAACTCAAGGATATTTGTGAAGAAGCGATGGCCCTTAATCCCCAAGATCGTTTTAAGAGCATCAAAGATTTACAATCTGCTTTAGAGTTCTTTCTTCTGCATCGAAGCTCCATGAAATTGACCCAAGATGCGATTTCGCATTTTGCGGAAGTGGAAGCCCTTTTGAAAATAGAGGGCGAAGAAAGTCGGCTTAGCGCGTTGGTCAACGAAACGACGTTTTCACTTCGCAGCGCGATAAATATCTGGAAGGAAAACGAGCGTGCAATTAAGGCGCTCGACCAGATTTTGACAATGATGATCGGATATGAACTTGATCGCGACAACCCAATTCTTGCGAAAAAACTATTTACAGAATTATGTAATGGCGAGGCTGCATTAAAAGTCCGCATCGATGCAGCTGTTCTTCAACACAATCAAAAAGCTGTGAAGTTTGAAGCCCTCGAAAAACTTGAACACGATGTCAACGCGAACGTGGGAGCAAGACGGCGCGTCGTCCCAACCTTGCTTATTGGTGTCGCGTTCTTGAGCGTCCTCCCCCTCCCTTTCCTCGCCCATACGTTTTCCATTTCTTTTTCGCTTTTATTTTTCGTCCATTTTTTCGCGCTGGCTTTATTTATTATTCCAGGCGTTTATTACTTCCGAAAAACCTTTCAACTCAACTTTACCAATCGCGTGTTTATCAAAGGTTTTGCATTTTTATACCTTCTCACGGCAATACTCCGAACCATCATGTATTTTAATGAGGTCGCAGTGCCTCTTGGCTATTCCGCAGAACTTCTTCTTTTTGCAAGCGCGAACTCTCAGCTCATGCTCGCCGTTGATCGTCGCGTAGGTTTGGCCGCACTTTTCTATACAATTGGCGCAGTGCTCGTCTTTGTTTTTGAGCCCTTGATTGTGTTCGCTCTTTTTGGATTTTTCGCAAGTTTGTTCACCGCGATCGCGATGCAGTACACGACGACAGAATCCTTTGGATTCATCAATTTTTTCCAACGCAGAAAAAAAGAAAAAACGCCCTAAAAGGCGTTTTTTATATTTGAATTTTTGAAAGCTTTACGAAGAAATTACTCCGCTTTTTCTGCAGCTTCGTATCCTTTTTTTAATTTTGCTTTAAGCTTCTTGTTCGCTTCTTTTAAAGCATCTTCGTTGGAATCGAAGGTTTTGACAGTCCAGTCTTTTTCTTGCCCTAGCTTTCCGTAACGAACACGAAAGTCGCAATCCTCAACTTCAGCCTCCCAATATTTTCCGCCCGAAACGCTTTCTGCTTCTAGGTAATGTGAAAATTCAGTCATTTTTTCATCCTTTTGTTAAGTTGGTGGAAAGAATAGAGTCCCTAAAGGAATCAGTAAACAGAGATTATTTTGAAAAGGGTTCTTCTTTTAAGTGGGCTATCTGGAGCGGGGAAGACGACCTTGGCTTTGGCTCTACAAGACTATTTGGGACCACTGCTTGTCGCGATAGTGGATGGTGATCTTATGAGAAAGAAAGCGAGTGGACTCGGTTTTTCAAAAAAGGATCGTTTCGAGAATCTTCACCGAATGGCAATCGAGGCATTGCAATCCGAAAGTGAGATTTGCATCGTCGCATCCATTGCGCCTTTCAATGACGCAAGAGCGCATTTTTTTAGAATTGTTGAAGAGAAAAAAACGGCAGCATTGATCTACATAAATACGCCACTTAAGGTCTGTGAATCCAGAGATCCCAAAGGTCTTTATGAAAAAGCACGTTGTGGTGAGATTGAGCAATTTACCGGAATAAGCGATCCTTACGAGATTCCCCCTTATCCAAATTTAGTAATCGATACAACTACTTTGAGCATCAAGGAATGTATTGATAAAATTCTATTAGAATTATTTAGTAAACCAGTAGAGGAAAAATGAAACGTGCAATCGTCAGTGGAGCAAACTCGGGAATTGGAAAAATAACGGCAATGGAGCTCTCAAAAAAAGGCTTTGAAGTCATTCTTGCTTGTCGAAATATTGAAAAAGGAAAGCGTGCGATCGCAGATATTTTGAAGGTCCATTCTGAGGCAAAATTGGAACTACTCGTCCTAGACCTCGGAGAACAAGACGCAATAGATCAATTTGCAGAACACTTTTACGAGCGCTACGACTCCCTTGATCTACTCGTCAATAACGCAGGAATCTGGAGCAGCGAACGCAACGAAAACAGCAAAGGTTTTGAATCTATGTTCGCCGTCAATCATCTTGGATCGCTCTACCTCACCTACAAAATGCTTCCCGCTTTGCTAAAACGAAACACCGAGGGGCCTTCGGCGAGGATCGTTAACGTTTCTTCGAACGCCCATCGCTGGGCCGGCTCTGACTTCAGCGACCTACAATGGACGCGGCGGTCCTGGAGTTCAAAAAACGCCTATGGATTTTCTAAGATGGCCAATATCTGGTTCACAAAAAGCCTCGCTCAGCGTTTACCATCCCATGTGACGGTGAACGCATTGCATCCAGGCGTGATCTCAACCAATCTTGGAGACGGCCTTGTGGGCACTTTTTTTAAGCTCGCAAGTCCTTTTCTAAAAACGCCAGAACAAGGTGCTCAAACCCAAATATTTTTATCAAGCTCAATAGAAGTGGAAGGAAAGAGCGGCGGATATTACGCGGATAAAAAAGAAAAGGAACCCAATCGACTGGCAAGGGATGCGCAATTGGCTGAGAAAATGTGGAAGATAAGCAATGCATTATTAGAGATTTCTTTCGAAGATAATCTTTAGGTTTTCGTAAAAAAAACGCGCAAAAAAAACGCGCCGGTTTCGGCGAGACACATCCCATTAGTAACTATCGTTACTATTAAAAATTCTCTAGAAGAATTGAATAGTCCTCAGCGACAGCTCCCATTGCGGATTCGAATTGAACAACGCGAACGAAGTACTTTCCGGCAGGAAGTGCCGTTAGTTCAAGAATTTCTGGAACGTCGGTACTCGTTCCACTTGGCGTGCCTTGGGCGGGAGCAACAGGCATCAAGTTTTCATCAAGGATAGAAACGTCGATATCACGAACGGGATTGGCCATGTCAGCTTCGGTCCATGTAACGGTAGTACGAATATTTGCTGGCGCGGAAATTTCAAATGAATACCAATCGCTTTCAGCAACACCGATTGTTGCGAAGTCGCCACAAATCTTGTTGTTAGCAACTTGTCCGATCGTAATCATAGATGCTCCAGCAGGTCCATCAGAGTTTGGCTCAAGAGCGTCATCCATCGTACAAACATCGTTGCTGCCACAGGCATTGGAGATGCAAGATGGCGCGCCAGCGTCAGAACAATTGGCATCCGTTAAGCATTGAACGCAGGTGAACGTATCGACCAAGCATAGCTCGCCGTTGGTACAATCTGCATCTGTTGCGCATTCGCCAGAATCAATGGTGAGGGTATAAGGCGTTGCTTCAGTGCCGCCGCCGATCATGCTGGTATCTTGTGCAGCGACAAGAATAACGTAGTCGCCTGCAGCCAGTGTTTTACCGACAACTGGACCCCGTGCAATACCAGTGAATTGTGCGTCGCCAAGAATAAAGGCGATATCAGCGTCCGCGTTCGCAGCGGTGAGAGAGATACGAATCGGAGTATTGTCAGCTGCAACTGTAAATTTGAACCAATCGGTTTCCTGATTGGTCGCGCCAGAACATGTTTTGGCCTCGATGACTTTTGGAAGCTGGCTAATATCGACAACCGTCGCAGCAGCAGGACCATCATCTTCTTCAGCGGCATCGTCGTTAGTACATTCTGTAACAACGCCACACACACCACCGAGATTCGTATCGTCAATACATGCTGGTTTAGCGGCGTCGGTGCAGGTTTGGAAACTTACACAACCCACACAAACGGCATTATCAACATCACAGACGCCCTTATCTGC